>NZ_JAJRBM010000446.1 GCF_028679455.1 Methanospirillum sp.
ACTTCCGTCTTTCCCGAGTGAAAATTCCCGGCAACCAGGAGATCGTCCCGGTCAATACCCCGGGTCTCCTCGGAGATATCGTAGAGGGTATGAGATCCTTATCCTCATCTATACCCATATTCGTGCAGTTTGGAGTTGAGAACTGTGATATCCTTGTGGCAGGTGTCCCATACGATCTGCCAATCTGTTCTAAAATACTGGTGACACAGGAAATTTCTCATTCCAATCATCCCGCTCCAGTCGATATCCCGCATCTGTTCCTGCGTTTGGGGATCGATCCGTCTGGATGCTTCACCGATGATCTCCAGGTTTCTCAAAACTGCATCCTGTGTCTTCTTGTCATTCAGGAATTCTTCATAGGTGATACCTGAAAGGTACCGTTCCACCTTCTCTATCGCTCCCAGAATGTCGTTAAAATACAACTCATCGCTTCGGGATTCAGACATATACGAGATCCTGAAGGATAGCATTTCTGAGAAGCGGGTGAAGTGCACCCGATGTGGTAAGGTCTACGTTTCTGCCAAGGAGCAAGCGTAATTCGTCCTGCAGGTGTGCGAGTGCAAAAAATCCGATAGAACCATTGAATTCTACCAGAATATCTATATCACTTGAATCGCTGAGTGCATCTCTGGCAGCGGATCCAAATACCGCAATCTTTGAGACTTGGTACTTCTGCTCCAGATCTGATCGGTGGAGATTGATAACTTCTCTGATCTCTTCAAAGGTATCAACCCGGTGCATACCATATATTGTCCGTTCAGGGTAATGAGATTATGTTTAGTGCAAAACTGTAGTTGTCCGCGTAGATTACCGAATTAGTACTTTTGGCGAAAATTGGGGGCTATTTTATCCACGGACTGGAAATTATAGAGGGTTATATCGTCCCGGAATAGACCACTTCCGTCTTTCCCGAGTTAAAATTCCCGGCAACCAGGAGATCGTCCCGGTCAATACCCCGGGTCTCCTCGGAGATATCGTATATGGCCTGGGAACCGGTCATGTTCCGGAGATTCTCTTCAGGGATCTCGGAATCCACGATGACCCCGTTTAACCTGACGGTGAACGGATGATCCGGGACGAGCTTGGGCTGGTCCTGGCCTCCCTGGTTTGTCAGCCTTATATGGGTCTTGTTGAGGCGTTCACTCGCAATCCCGATCGGGGTGGTCTTGTCCACGTTCCCAACCAGCCCGAAGACAAATCCGGCAATGATTCCTGCGAGGATCACCGTGGCAGCAACCATGAGAATGACACCGATCACCTGGGATACTCCGTCATCAGATGAAGTCATAGATACCCGGATGATGGGTAGGTACTTAAGATATATAATAACTGTTAAAAAAAAAGGGTAAATGGATCTATAATTTTGAGGAATAAATTACTGCGGATTTTCCATCCTGGAATACGGCGGTAACAGACACATCATCCTGTCCGGCACCTTTCTGGGTACCCGGAACCTGGTAATATCCAATTGTTCCTACTGCATCAGTTAGATCTGTAGAAGGAGTAGCATCTGCTCCATTAATTTTTACCACGAATACAGAAGAACCAGAACCATTAACCAGTTTGGAGGCATCCTGTCCACCATAATTAGTTATTTTAATAAACCCGTTGTTATTTCCTATAGTGCTGGTTGTATTTACTCTCTCACCCACAACGCTGACTACTTTTGTTTTGTCAACGTTTCCGGCCATACCAAATACAAATGCCGCAATCACTGCAGCGAGAATGACGGTAATTGCAACCATCAGGATAACACCGATCACCGGTGATACTGCATCATCACTTTTGTACATATCACACCTCCTGAGTGCGTACGAATTCTATGTATCAATACCATAAGAAAGTTTTTCTATAAGGAGAAAATTATAAAAATTCCCCGGTTTTCTCAAAAAAACAGGTATAAAAATTTATATTGAAGAAGGGTTATCGAAACACGGAGGCTACCTATTTAGGCTTTTTTTTAAAAGTACCATGACTCTGAAAAACCGGCCTTCGGTTTACCCTGCCGGAAGAGAGCAAAAATTCGATTCAGGTGATCCACCAGGTTAAAAAAAACGGATTCATACGATTATTCCAGCCATGAGGAACGGGTACAGGGTTCCCGTGTACCGGGGGCAGAATGCGCTGCAACGGTAGCGGTGCAGGAACCTCTCCTTCGGGTACTCAATCCCTCGCCTGGGAGGGCAGGAGAAAACGAAAGAATCATCCCGGATTTGCCCGGGATAAACCAGGGGGATGATGACTCCGGCGGACCCTGTTGAATAAGATACAAGAGCGGGAGGACAGGAGCATATAATCCCGGTAACATGGTTATTTTTTCCGGAGAAACTTAGGATATCGTTTTTCATGGCAGGGTATGTTTTGCAGCTATTCCGAAATTGTTACATGCAATCTTTCACCGGAGAAGAAAAATGCAGGAACCAGGAACGGGAGGGACGGGAATACAACCAGGCAGGATTGACGGATAAAACAGGAATCTTTTACTTCATCATCGACGAAAAATGTGCATGAGTTTTACTTTCAGCCTCCCTGTC
>NZ_JAJRBM010000043.1 GCF_028679455.1 Methanospirillum sp.
CACATCTTTTCGTCCGAGAGCACTGCTTTCTACATTGGTTGCAACACTCACGCATTCTCTGGTACTGCCGGTAATTCCCAGAATTCGGAGGACACTTAAAGCCTCTCCCCCCGTAATATGATCGATTACGGTCCCGTTCTGAATCGCATTTATCAGCAGACCTTCCCGGTACTTATCGCTGTTCATTGCATCACCTCAAGCAGCATAGCCATCCTGACTGGAACTCCGTTCCGTGCCTGCTCAAAGTACCGGGCATACGGAAGCGAGTCCACTGCGGTATCTATCTCATCGACACGGGGAAGCGGGTGTAGAATGATCAGATGATCTTTTACCCCGTCTAAAAGTGCGGGGGTGATCCGGTACCCTGCTGCAACATCAAAGAAAGAAGCTGGATCAGGGAATCGTTCCCGTTGGAATCTGGTTACGTAGAGTACATCAAGGTCTCGTATTACCTCTTCTATCGAGTCATGCTCAATGATTTCACATCCCATCATCCTGAGATCATGTTTCAGCGATTCAGGAAGGCCAAGTCCTTTCGGAGAGATTGCATGAATCTCCGCGTTATATCTGGTCAGGGCATATGCCAGTGAATGAGTGGTCCGCCCATACATCAAGTCTCCAACCAGCCCTATTTTGATCCGGTCAAGGGGCATGGACTGATGAATGGTATACAGATCAATAAGGGTCTGGGAGGGGTGCTGTCCTGCCCCGTCACCTCCATTAATAACCGGTACTGATGCAAACTCACTGGCAAGTCGTGCTGCTCCAACCTTCGGATGCCTGAGTACAATGGTATCTGCATATCCGCTTACCACCCGGATGGTATCTGCCAAGGTCTCTCCTTTTGCCATCGAACTCACTTCAACACCGCCGAGGTTCATACAGGATCCTCCCAGTCGTAGCATCGCAGATTCAAATGACATTCGGGTTCTCGTGCTGGGTTCAAAAAAGAGAAGGCCAAGAATTTTTCCTTTCAGTGGCTGGGCATCAGCCCCATGTTCAGCGATCTGTGCTGCCTGCAAAATCAGGTGATCAATCTGATTCCGATTCAGATCTCTGATAGAAATATAGTGTTTCATAGGAGACGCCCCGCCGATTATCATAAACCGGTACGGTGCGATCTCACATCAAGTTGTCCAAGAATCAGGTTACCGGGAGGTTGCTCCTGATCTGTTTCAGGGCTTCCCTGCAGGCGTTACTGACTTCGGGATCTTCATCCTTGGTGCCGCGGGCAAGAACATCCATGCTTGGAGGTCCGATTTTTACCAGGATGTCCCATGCCTCTCTGGCAAATAAATAACTCAGGCGGTCGGTTGTGTACTTAGGTTCCCAGTTAAAACTTTCCAGAAGTTTTACTACATCACGTCTTACCCTGCGGTCCGAGTCTACCAGCGCCTGGATAAGCATAAACTTCGCAGGTTCTCCGATCTTTCCGATTCCTTTGATTGATGCGGCCCTGATGTCACCATCTTCGTCTTTCAGGCCAGCCAGCAGTTGGTCAAGAACCGGGAGGCCCACATCACCCATAGATTCGATAGCAGCAACCCTGACCTCATGATCCTCGTCCTGCATTGCGCTTGTAAGGGGGTCTAGCGCTTCTTTTCCGAATTTACCCAACTCGCGAACTGCTGCAATCCGAATCCTTCGATCCGAGTCATGAAGTGCATTAAAAATAATTGAAGCTGAAGAAGGATCTTTGAGATCTCCTAACAGGTGGATCAGTGGAATCCGTCTGATATCCCGGTTTGGTAGTTGTTCCATCACCTGATGAACGCGGGTAAGAACCGGACCTTTCATGCTTGCAAAGGTTTGCAAAACCAGTGCCGGAGTGATCTTGTCCCAGCTGAGCAGGGCACTGATGATCGGATCTATTACGACGTTTCCTTTACTGACTAAAAGGCCGGTAAGCATCCTGAGCATCTCGGGATCCGTGATACTGAAAAGATGGTGCATCTGTTCAGTATTATTCAACGAGATATCGATGATCATGGACATCAGCGAGATGCCCCGCTCACTTCCCTGTTCTCCTGAAGATTCCAATGCTTTGAACTCATCGAGGAGCCGTGGGAGTGCAACACCGCCCATATTGGCAAAGATATTGCTTACCAGGGGGACCATCGTCTTGTCTTCGTTAAAGAGATTGAAAAGTGTAGGGAGTGCCGGAAGGCCGATACGTGCGAGCGAGAGACTTGCATAATTTACCACCTCTTCATCAGGATCATGCAGCAGGTTCATCAGCGTCGGTACTGCAGGCTCTCCAATTGAACCGAGTGCAGCGACTGCATATACAACCAGTACTGGATCCCTGAGTTCTTCAATCAGAGCCGGAACTGCTGCTGGTCCCATCTTAATCAAAAATGAGGTGAGCATCAGTTTCTGGTCCTCATCGTCTTCTTCTTTCAGGCTGCTAATCAACGGTTTGATGGCGGCATCACCGAATTTTTCCAGGAGATCACCAGCAAAATGAGTTTGATCCGCATCACCTGTCTGAATCAGTCTGATAAGATGAGGAATAACCTGATCCGGTGAAGAACTGATGATATCACTGATGATTTCCAGTCCTGCCCCTGATCGCTGGGTCATCATCTGTTCGACAAAGACGCCGGGATCCTGCTCGAAGGAGAGTGACAACAGTTCTTTGATCGCCCGGGTCAGATCAGGTCCGGCAGATCCAAGTGCATCAAGCAGTTCAGGTACTGCTCGTCCGCCCTGCTCTTTGATGAGTGAGTATGCGTTACTCTGTCCCGGACTTCCAGGGACTATCATCGGTATCAGATAGGGGATAGCATCCGATCCGATATCCCGAATGATTGAAGTTATCCGGGCAGGGTCTGCTGATAATGAATCTCCAAGTGCATCAGCGAGATCTGGTGCTGCTGCCGATCCCATCTGGCGAAGTGCTGTATCTGCCAGCTCGGCTGCACTTTCATTTCCTGATGACAGAACCTGGATAAACCGCGGGGTAACCATATCTCCCATCTTCAGCAGTTCATCCATCGCTGATTCCCTGACCCGGTTATCATGATTGGCTAACGCATCAATCAGGGGATCGATGGCTCGTACCGGATCTATCTCCCGGATCATTCTGATCGCAAATATTGCGGTTTTGCCTCCCCGTGTCTGAATAGCATCTTCAAGTATTGGAAATGCAAGCCTGCCCATCTCCCTGAATACCCGGGATACCGGTCCGGTTGCATCATCACCCCGTTCTTCAACCGCCTGAAGCAGCCAGGGGGCAGAGAGAGAACCAAGCCGGGGAAGGATTCCTGCAATAGTTCGTGAAATATCTGCAGACGGATTAAAAAGTGCCTGGGTAAGGTGGGGGATGGCAGGTTCTCCGATGCGAATCAGAACTGAACAGAGTTGTTCCCGGTCATTCTCCTTATGCATCGGTATCTCACGTATCAGATGATCCACTACCGGTTCTCCGATACGGATGAGAGCATTTTCAGATACTGCCCTTATCTCGGGATCTTCGTCATATATCCCCCTGATCAGCGGGACGATGGCGGCATCTCCGATATCCATGAAAACCTTGAGTGCCATTGAGGAGGTGACTGGATTGGGATCCTTGAGTGATTCATAGAGAGGTTCAAGCGCCGGTCTGCCAACCTCCTGGATGATATAAAATTTTAGTTCGCGAGTCTCATCCCGATCCTGGGCACATGAAGAGAGCAGATCTACCACTATCTGATCACCAAGCAGAATGAGGAGTGCAGCAGATCGCGCCCTTACCTCATCATCGGTACTATCCAGACCCTGGATAAGGAATGGGAGTGCATCTTTGCCTGCAGTCTCGATCATTGCTTCTGTAAGACGTCTAGTTCTGGGTTCTTCTGAACCAAGCGCATTGACCAGGATTGGCAAAACCGGTTTTCCAAATGAGAGCAACGTATATGCGATACGCTCTTCACCTGCTTCATTCATAACCGGAGTGCAGGAGAGGATATCATTCACCATCGAAGGGCCGAGCCTTAACAGCGTACGATGAAGCCAACGGGTAATTGTCTCATCAGCAGAGTTATAATTCTCAACCAGGCTTCTGACTGCTGGTTTCCCGATAAATTCGAGAGCTTCTGATGCCGCATTCACCACTCGTGGATCAGGATCCCCGAGTAGGGCAATCAATTCAGGAACAGCACGAGGAGTTTGCATCCTCCCTAACGCGAGAGCCGCTTCTATTCTCAGCGTTGCATCCGGAGACGCCCGGACCAGTTTTATGAGTCCATCCAGATCTCCTTTCAGCCGCATTCGTTCTGGATCCGGCCTGAATAACGTGATCATACCTGCACTTTACCCCCCATATTTGCATCGTGTACTATAGGGATTGATTTTTCAGGAAATTATTAATAGGTTATTAAGTAATCCGGATCAGTCGTATTTACCACGAAGACCCGACCATCCAGTGTATCCACAGTAAAGGCATCCGATTCCATTACAGTGCCTACACATGCGTTCGGGTATTGTTACTTCTACCGTTCCCTTGCAATTACAAAAGCAACAACCTTCACCGGAGCAGTGCTGGCAGGTGACCCTGACATATTCGATTGTATCTGCCATATGCAATCTGGGGTGTTAATACCTGATAAAAGCAACGAAACATAAATTGAAAAAATTTAGAAAAATAACGGGCCTGAAGGGACTCGAACCCCTGACCTACAGATTAAGAGTCTGTCGCTCTACCGACTAAGCTACAAGCCCTTGTGCCATAACATGTTA
>NZ_JAJRBM010000447.1 GCF_028679455.1 Methanospirillum sp.
TCCTCGGTGGCTGGAGAGAAGGAAGAGTTCACTGCTATGTATCCCGGTTTTATTAAGGAATCTGAAGCAGAAAAGAACACCGAAGCGACCCGGTCATTTACGTTTGCCATGAAAGCTGAGCAGGTTCATGCCGGATTATATGAGAAAGCCCTTGATGCGGTGAAATCAGGAAAGGATCTTGAGGCTGAAAAGATCTTCCTCTGTCCGGTCTGTGGTAATTTAGCCATTGACAAGGCCCCGGGGACCTGTCCTATCTGTGGAGTGCCTGGTTCCAAGTGGTCTGAAGTAACGCTATGATCGATTATTGATCCTTTTTTTATGTCCGTTATTTTTATTTCTGGTATGAATCGTGCTTTCTGGTCTGTCTGACATGCTCCGGAATAACCCGTTGTATCTTCTTTCTTTTCCCGCATATCATCCATGCTGCCAGTTGCTGACAATCACTCATATATACATTCGTAGTGAATGAATAGGTGCATGAGATCAATCTTCTGGATTGGATGTACCCTCGCCGTTCTCGTCTCCCTGCTCGTCTCCGGAGCAATTGCGGAGTCTGTGAACAATTCTACCGTACAGGCAACTGGTGCCCTGGATGTCAACAAGACCACCGCTCCCGATCAGGTAGCAGCCAGTGTGAACGTCACCGATAAGGCAGCCAATGTGACTGCCCCTGTTGCAAATGCAACCGGAAAATCCGCTGTAAATGCATCAGCAGCTGCACCGGATCTGGTAAATGATACTCTGGTAAAGTTCGTTACCGATGCACGCACCTATGCATTAAACAATGGAAAGAGTGCTGCAATAACTACCTTTAACAGTCCGGCAGGCCCGTTTGTCAATGACAAGATGTATATCTTCGCCTACGACCTTGATGGAAAGGCACTTGCTCTTCCCTATGCCCAGGGTTCAGTGGGTATGAACCAGATCGCTCTGACTGATTCAACCGGTCTTCGGTATGTTCAGCAGATGTGCGACCTCGCAAAGCATGGTGTAGGATTTGTCAAGTATCAGGAACCGAACCTGATGAAGCAGGGCACGGTTATGAACAAGGTCTCCTACATCACCAATGTTGATGGTACCTACTGGATTGGTGCTGGTGTGTATCTCCCCAAGGAAGATAAGAAAGCCGCAGCAAAGCCTGAAGTAGCAAGTGGAAAGGACCAAAAGACGGCAGTTAACGCAACAAACACAACTCTCCCTGCTGAAACTTCAGCCAAAGATACTGTTAAAGCAGCAGTAAAAGAGTTAGTGAACAACACCGTATCCAATCTTACCGCGTAAATTTGGTGATACTTTCTTCTTTTTTTCTCTGATTCCGGTTTGATTGTTCTTTCTTCCGCGACCGGTTTCATTTCATCAGAATTAGGTAATCAGTATATCGCCATCAGTATCAGGATTGATGAAAATCACGAAACCTTGATATGATTTTTTCCCATATATGCTCATAACGATATTTACAGGTGTGGGGTAACGGGTCAATGAAATATATCAGTGCAGGATTGTGTACAGTCGGGTTGCTACTGCTTATCCAGGCAGTCTCTGCGAGTCCCGGGGATCTGATCTGGCAGCAGGTACTTGGCGGGCCGGCAGGGGAGGACTGGGGATATGGTGTTGATTCCACCATTGACGGCGGGATGCTGATAACCGGTATTGCATATTCTGAGGATGCCAATATTTCCGGAGCGAAAGGAAGTGGGGACCTCTGGATGGTACGGCTTGGTCCGGATGGGAAACCGCTCTGGAATCATGCATATGGCGGGAATGGATCCGACTATGGTCTCGCAGTGAAGACCTTGCAAGACGGAGGATCTATCGTCATCGGAACTACCGGTTCAACAAACGGGGATGTCACCGGCTATCACGATAACGGGGATCTCTGGGTGCTCAGGCTCTCTTCATCTGGTGAACCAGTCTGGAAACACGTCTATGGAGGGAACATGACCGACGAAGGAGGAGATATTACTCCAACCTCAGATGGCGGATATATGATCGCCGGGTATACAATGTCAAATGAGGGAGATGTTTCCGGGCAACACGGAGGAGGGGATCTCTGGATGATTCATCTCGATCAGGCAGGTCAGATCCTCTGGCAGAAAGTGTTTGGTGGATCAAAACGGGACAGTGGCAGCAGTATCATCAGAACTTCAGATGGAGGATATGCCATGACCGGTAACACCTACTCAAGTGATGGAGATGTGACCTCCAATCATGGAAGCAGTGATGTCTGGGTAGTCAGGACTGATGTGAACGGAAGCCTCCTTTGGCAGAAGTCATATGGTGGAACAAAACTGGACTGGGGGCATTCGCTGGTTGAACTCACCGGTGGCGATCTGCTCGTGGCCGGAGTCACTGCTTCTGCTGATGGCGATGTGTCTCTCAACCATGGTGCCGGCGATATCTGGATTCTCCGTCTTTCTTCACAGGGCGATAAGATCTGGGAGAAGACATATGGAGGAAATTTCAGTGACAATGTCTGGAAGGTTGAAATTTCACCAAGGGGTGGAGTATTTCTTACCGGAGAAACATTCTCGGTTGACGGTGATATAACCGGAAATCATGGGGATGCAGATCTCTGGGTGTCTGAAATTGATGGGAATGGTTCAATCCTCTGGCAACGGACTCTCGGGGGAAGTAAGTACGACAGCGGTTCATGGAGTAAACTCCTTCCTGATGGAAATCTTGCAGTGGTGGGGACTACCCAGTCTTCTGATGGAATGGTTCAAGGTGCTATTGGGGAAGGAGATCTCTGGGCACTCAAGATTGATGCCCGCTACAATTCGACAAACTCATCCGCACAATCAGTACCTGGATCTTTGATCCCGGATGCAAATGCATCGGTCTCACTGGTATCAAATGCATCCAATACTTCTACCCAGTCTGTATCTCTTCCTGTAAATCAGACGGCAGCAATCCCTTCAGTCTCACTGAATACATCAGTGAACCTCTCGGTGAACAATCAGACCCTGATGACCAACACCACGGTTAGTGGTAATGTTTCTAGTACCACTCTTCCTGGTTCTGTTCATCCTCCTGTTGATCTCAATGGTGACGGAAAGTATGAAGACCTGAATGGAAATGGAAAGATTGATCTTCAGGACCCAACCATATTCTTCAATAATTTCGACTGGATAAAAATAAATCTTCCAAACCCTGCATTTGATTTCAACGGAAATGGTGCCATGGACTTTGGGGATATCAATGCGTTGTTTGAGGAGGCTTCCAAATGAAAACTACCTATTTCGTGCTTCTGATTGTGGGTCTTGCTTTTCTCTGTCCGGGACTGGTAAGTGCATCCACGATCAGTATCTCCCCTGCTTCAATACCGGGAGTGGGAATGAGTGGATCTGCACTCATATCGCTGGATACTGCTGATCAGGGTCTATCCGGGTATATCTTCTCAATCTATCCGGAAAACCCACAGGTTGCAAAAATTACCGGGGTAACATTCCCTGAATGGGCTTCACTGTCTGAGGCAACACCGGGAGATGGTGCGGCATATACCATCAGGGCGCTCGACCTGAACGATGCCATCGGGTATCGTGCCCAGAGTGTCCCAAGATCGGAAGAGCA
>NZ_JAJRBM010000448.1 GCF_028679455.1 Methanospirillum sp.
AAGGCTTTCCAGGAGATCGCCGAGGCTTATATGGACTGTATCTCCATGGTTTTGCGTGACAGTCAGATACCGGCCAGGGATGACTACTCAAATATTGATCGGATTGATCTCTTCACTCAGGATCAAAAACTACTGCTTCGTGAGATGAATGGGCTCAGAAACCGGATTATTCATCGATATAACGGAACCGACGAAATACGTGCCATTACCGGGATTGCCGGATCACTCCCCGCAATCCGTTCACTCATTCTGGTGATCGATGAATGGATCCAAAACCACTAATTGAAATAATTATCCAGGATCTCGCTGTTATCCCTGTGGTGATACCAGGAATATTCCTGTACGGATCACAGGCTGAAGGAATGGCGGATGAACGAAGTGATATTGATATCTGTCTGGTGGCAGGGAGGGATCTGGATCCTGGTAACCTTCAGCAACTGGCATGGCGTCATATCATGACTGACCGGTATGACATCAGAATATTCGAGTTCCTGCCATTATATATCCAGATCAGAGTTCTTGCCAGGGGGATTCTAATCGCCTCCCCGGATTCGGTAGCTCTGAGTGAGTATCTCTATCCCTGGTGGAAACGGTGGGATGACCAGCGGTGGTATCAGACTCCTATTCCGGGGGCACCTTAATCCGTATACATTGTCTGGATACTGCACTGATACATACCAGGTCCCGAATCGCAACCCTCATCAGACCAGCCGCGTGACATATACTCAGAAGATATGATGAAACACCGCCAGTGGCTGGTTATGTTCGGAGCAGGACTCCTGTTCCTTTCACTGCTTCTCTTCACGATTCATTACCTGATATTTCAGGATATCCACCACATCCTGATCTATACGATCCATGACATTGCATTTCTCCCCATTGAGGTTCTCCTGGTCACCATCGTTATTCACTCCATGCTGGAAAGCCAGAACCTTCAGCAGAAACTCGAAAAACTCAACATAGTCATCGGTGCCTTTTATTCGAGTGTCGGGGTCCAGTTATTGAGGACTTTTTCCCGGTATGATCCGAATCTTGGAAAAGTTCGTGCTGATCTTCTGGTATCCTCCTCGTGGAAGGCTGCGGATTTCAAGCAGCATCAAAAAAACATAACCCAGTACCTGTTCATGGTTGATATTCACCAGGTAGATCTGTATGAACTCAAAGAATTACTCCTTACCCACGAAGATTTTCTGCTTAGAATTCTGGAAAATCCGGTGATGCTCGAGCACGAATTGTTCACCGACGTGCTGCGTGCTGTCTCCCATTTAACCGAAGAACTGAAAAATCGCAATGATATAACAACGCTGCCTGAATCAGATCTCGCACATCTTCAGGGAGATATCAAACGGGCATACTCGCAGATGACCCGCTCATGGCTCGAGTATATGCAATATCAACAGACAAATTACCCATATCTCTTCTCACTCGCAGTCAGGACCAACCCCTTTGCCGAACACCCGGACGTCTGTGTCAGGGAATAAAATTCACCATTTTCAGTTGATACAGAAGATCTGACATCCCGGATGCGGGAGAACGATCCCAGACTGAACTGCGGAATTCAGGCACAAATTAAAGGATTATGATTTCAGGGACTGATCACCGGGAGACTGAAAGTGCCAGTCACCCGCCTCACCGAGATCCTTCTTCCAGATCGGGACATATGCCTTAATCTCTTCCAAAATCCAGGAACAGCCGGAGAATGCCTCCTGCCGGTGTCCGGCTCCGCAGACGATAGCCACAATGGTCTCGGTGAGAGCGAGCCTTCCACTGCGGTGGATGATCTCAACCGAAGTCAGGGAAAACTTTTCGGTAGCCTCTGCAGCGATCCGGTTCAGGTCCCTTATTGCTACCTCTTCACAGACCTCGAGTTCAAGTGCCTCAAACCCATCGTCGCGGACCGTACCGATAAAGGTAACAATCCCCCCGGTCTCGGGTCTTCGTGCACGTTCGATCAACGCAGGAATATCAATATCATCGCGGGTTATCCCGATCATTTATCCCCCTGATACCGGGGGAAACAGCGTAAGCGATTCCCCGTCGGTGAGCGTGATGGTGCCGGCATCTGCCGGAATTACCCGCGAGCCCTGATGCACAATCATCACGTAATTTCTGATAGTTCCATCCGGTGAGAGCACCAGTTCTGCATCATCTCCCCCCTTTATGGCAAGGGCGGTCACCGCATCCAGAATAGTTGCACCATCAGAAACATCTATCGTTGATTCTTCCCCAAATACATCCCTGAACCGGGCATAACACATTATCGTTATCTTCATGGTCTTGCTCATTTCTCTACGTGTGTGCTGGAACATACCGTGCAACCGGGTCTGACTGACACGGTTAGATACTCAGTTCTTCCGGCCAGGCCATCCCAGATCAGAAGCCGGCCTGAAAGAAGCCGGCCTGAACCGGTCAGATACTTGATGACCTCCATCGCCTGGAGTGAGCCAATCACCCCGGCTGTAGCCCCAATAATTGGGGTTTCCCGCAGTGGTGGAGGGTGGGGAAAAAGGCAGGAGAGACAGGGGGTTATCCCAGGCAGTATCGTCGTCATCTGACCTGAGAATCCTTCAACTGCTCCGTGAATCAGAGGGATCCCCATCTTCAGAGCAATCAGATTCAGCAGGTACCGGACCTCGAAATTATCAGTCGCATCAACCAGGATATCAGCATGTTCAGCAAATCGATTGACGGTTTCTGAGGTTATCCGCTCAGGAAACGATCGGATCGTCACATCCGGATTGAGTTCAGTGAGAGTCTGTGTTGCTGACCTGATTTTTGAAACTCCAACATTTCTGGTTGGATGAAGAAACTGGCGGTTCAGGTTTGACTCCTGAACGGTATCATCATCCGCCAGGATCAGAGTCCCTACACCGGCAAGGGTAAGATAGGTAGCTACCGGGGAACCAAGTCCCCCAGCTCCTACAATGCCTACGGTTGCCCTGGAAAGTCTGGCCTGACCCTCGTTACCGATAAGGGGGAGTTGTCGTGTATACCGGGCAGTCATCATGATAATGTGCTGGATTGGAAGTCAGAAGAATTCATCTGGCGATTCATACGTGATGCAATATACCGCAGGGCTGCCCTGGCATCATCCTGTTTCTGGTCTACCCCTGATGCTCGTACCCACAAGAGAATTGCATCAGTTCTGGTTGAGGGGAGACTTGCACCCCGAATTACTTGAGGCCAGGTCCGATCCGGGTAATACTGATGCTGTGCAGCCTGCAGCAGGGCAGAGTGCTCCTCTTCGTCTATCACTCCCGAGGACAAGGCCTTCTCAAGAGTAATCCTGATATTAACGAGTGCTTCAGAGAGGGCCATGTTTGAAACCGGGTCACAGATTAAGGCAACCTCATCATCAGACTCGATAAGACCGGCCTGGTACCGGCGGTACACCTCGCCGATCCCTTCCATCCCGAACGGTGACAACTCTGCTGCACGGAGGGCACCCATGCTGGATGATCCGACAACCAGGATCCCGGCTTTGAGCGCTCCCAGAATCTCCCGGTGTCCGACAGCCGCATTCTCAAAGAAGAGGCCATCGATGATTCCGATAATTCTTGGAGCGGCTGCAATTGCACCTGCCAGATCTCCCCTCCGGACCGGCGGACAGTACTGTACCTCCGGACCGGCCGGGAGAATCTCTTCTGCTTCACTCTGCGACAGGCTTGGACCCAGGTAGATAATTACGTCTGGCACTTCTGCATCGATCTCCAAGGCGATCTCGATCCATCGCATAATGTTCAAGACCAGGAACAATAACCCGTACGACTGGTATTCCGATCTCAGGTCTGGTCAGATCGGTGACCAGTACACGGGTGATCCCAACTGCTTCCAGCTGTTTGAGGGTATAGATGATATCATCGAGGAAATCATCAGACCGGTACGAGTACATGCCCGCAAGGTCAATGGTATCACCGTTCTCGAACCATTTTTTGTTCAGACGTTTGGTCCGGTCATACCCGATCTGCCGTTTCATGTGCCCCTCCTGAGTATCTTCACGTGCTCCGTGAATCTGGGTCGCCCTGCTCTGGGCAGCCTCGGTAAGAGCCCGGAGAATAGCAATTTCAGGGACTGCATGGGTCCCCATACCAATACAGAGCAGGGTCGGATCCCGGAGCATCACATCATCTGCAACAGCAGCGACGGTAGGAAGACCGATATCACTGGAGATGTCACGGAGCGTGATCTCCACCCCGGCATCCCTGAACCGGTTCAGGAGAGCGAGTATCGTGGGATTCTCAATTGAGGTGATGATCGGACCACCTTTGTTTGCCGCCTCGGCAAGGGACCAGGCATCCCGTTCGATTATCTCACATAATGCATGAAAGATAGCCTCCTCAAGGGTATTGCCGGATGCTATTCCGTTGGTACTGGTCCTGAAAAGTTGCCCCATCGTCCGCTGAACCGGGTGAAAGATCGCATGTGCCGGAACCAGAACCTCCTGGTTCTGCATGATGTCATATGCCGGGTACCAGGGGATCGGAAAGTTCAGGGAAACACCCAGAGGCAGAATCAATTCTTCAGGATTGACTATCTGGCGGTCTTTCAGGTGGTCAACAGTGGCAACTTCAGGGGTGCGGTCATGCAGCTCTGCCGAGTACCGTTCGAGACCTTCCATGATGGCTGAGACCCGGGCCGCTATTTCGGTTGCTCCTTTTCCGTTATAGACCGAGATAGAACCTTCGGCAGCATCAGGTCTGATACAGGAGAAGACCGGAATGCCAAGCCGGTCAAGTCCGGTGATATCGGCAACGCGGGTTATTCCGGCAGGGACTACCAGATCCCTGATGATCGCATAGGTATCCTCGGGAGACCTGGTTCGGTGAGTCTCCTGCTGATACCGTTTCCTGCACGAGGCAAGCTTCATGAGTAGGTACTTGTTGGTTGTAAATCAAGAAAAGCGATCTGATCCAGAAAATCCCTACCTATTTGGCTATTCAGAGAATCGAATTCGGCTTCGGTTCACTATAGACAGGTTTATAATCGTGAAAAAATAAGTTCTCAAGCGAGGGATCTGAATGGATAAATTTGTGGCACTGGTAAAGGAGATGAAAAAACTCCCCCTGGCAGATCAGGAAAAAATGATTGAAGAGAAGAAGAAGTCCTGCATCTGCCCGACCTGCCCGAGTTTCAACAAGTGTGCCATAGTTGAACGGGAAAAACTCTTCTGCCTGGTCGGAAAAAGTTTTCTGTGTATCTCGTTTGAAGAAGGATGTAATTGCCCGACCTGTCCGATAGCAAAGGAGTATGGTTTAGAGAATAAATACTTCTGCACCCGTGGAGACGAGAAAGGACAGCGGTACGAACAGTCGGTCTGGGGTTCCACCCTGTCCGAGTAACCTCCTTTTTTACGGTTCAGCAGGGATCTGTCCCTGATCTGGGAGAGTATAGTACAACTGCGAGAGTCAGAGACCTTTCTTCAGCCAGGTGGTCCGGGGATCAACTCATCGGGTTTGGCAACTGCGGATACGCCGACTGGAGAAGCAGGTGTTCAAGATCAAACGGCAGTCCCTTGCAGGCATCCCTGGTTACGGTAAAGACTTCGTCCCACATCGTATGTGCAGCATCTCCATGAACCGGTGTCAATCCGTGCGCCAGAATGGAGTCATTTCTAATCCGTAGAAACGGTTCAAGATGCATGTAATACTCCCCTGCTCCCTGCATCCCGAGATCATCAAGCAGCATAAACTTTGACCGCAGACCTATCCGGATAACACCATTCCGGTCAGCCCTTCGTGCATAAAGTGAGATATCTTTCTTTTCATGGAGGATCTTCCGAAGTTCGGTGAAATGGATCTTTCCTTCAATATCGTCGATGTTCCAGGTGAGGAGCAGCACTTGAGAGAGAAGTTCAACCACCCGGTACAAACGGGCAAAAGCGTCATCATACCGTTCATCTTCTATCCGCCTCCTGGCGTTATTGAGGAGATCAACCAACACGTAAAGGTACTTCTCCTGCTTTAGCCGGCACTGTTCCTTTTTTGAATAGCCATTTTCACACTTTGATTCCAGTTCTATCAGATTCTGCAGAAATAATCGATTATGAGATACCCCTTCGGCCAGATCATCAGCATGCTCGAGGTACCGGTACGCTTCAGTATAGTTCAGTTTGTCCCAGGAGTAGTAACCGTGAAACAGGGCATAATAGGTATCCCGTTCAGGAATGGTTGAGATGCCTGACAACAACCCGAGTGAACTGCCAAAATGATTGGTATTGAACTGATCAATCGCCTGGTGCAACCTGAGCCGGTCGTATGCTGCAAACAGGGACATCTCTTTCATATGTTCGGTGCCGGGTATCACCAGTCCGCCCTGTTTCTCACCGGTTACATGAGTTACCGTGTTCCGGGTGAGAAATGAGACGATCGATGCAGCCATCGTCATTGACCGAGTTCCCGAACTGGCATCGATGACGATCTCAAACTCCTGAAACAGAACACAGACTCCGTAGATGAGATCAAAGCACCGGGAAAAATTATTCGCATCTTCAATCAGACAGATTTCAGAGGGGGGTGGATCGATCCCTCTGATCTCCCTGCATCCTGCTTCAATGTCACTTACCAGGCTGCGGCTTTCTGGTGAACAGAAGTAGATGAGATGATCCGGCCGGTAGGACTGGATCACAAAACTACACGAACGGACGAGCCGGTCAATCGCATCAGCAGGATCTGAACCTATCCCGGTTCCGACCGTCATGAGAAGGTACATCGGGAGTAGGTAGATCGGGATGTATATTCTCTCTTCCGATTACCGGGATCAGCAGGAAAGAGCACCAGAGCGATTACCAGTTCGACATTCCGGGACTTGACAGGATCTCATACACTCCGATGAACAGGATAAAGAGGGTGGCTGCCATTCCCATAAAACTCAGGATTTCCCAGAGCATGGACAGATTCTGGCTATCACCGGTGAGGGTGAGGAGAAAACAGCAGAACCAGATCAGCAGACAGATACAGGAGAGGACGATAACCCGAAGCCGGGGAATGCCGGAATTAATAAACCGGGCAGTTAATGGTATCAGTATAAGGAGACATGCAACAATGAGAACACCCTGAACATCAGTACCAATAAAAAACATGCACTCTGGTTTCCTTGATACGGATTATGATCATACAGAGGATAAAGGTATCCGGTAGAGAGTTCGCCTGAATCAGGGGTGCTCCCGGTTCCAGAGCCACATCAGAGATACTCAAGTACCGTTCCTACTCCGGTCTCGTCAAGAGAGAGCAGATCTGAGAAAGAGACGGTTGCAAGCCTGCCGGTGCAGTGACAGGGATGAAGTTCTACCGGCCTTATCCTATGCAGGTATGAGGAAACCTGGGTGATGGTATCATGTGAGGACTGGTAGAGGTGAAACCCACCGATAACATCACGGATACGATCTTCTCCGGTCACTCGCTTCGCCTGTTCGATGACTGAACAGATACCGGCATGGGCACAAGGGATAATGATAACCAGCCCTTCTTCTGTCTTTCCTACAATCGCTGAATCATCGGGAACCAGATCAGGAACCGGGCCATCAGGAGTATAGAGCAGGCCCAACTCTTCACGCTGATCAAACGGGAACACCGACGGGATCTCACCGAGAAAGATCAGATTGTCACTGATATGCATGGCTTCACGTGAGCCGATAACATCCCCATATGCACTGAGCCGGTCAGGCCCGGTAAGCGGGCCGCATTCAGGAAGGCCGGGTCTGATTCTTGACCAGTACGCAGCAGGGTGGCCGATGAACCTGAGTTTACCTGGTTCCCTGCCCTGTGAAGCATTACGGGAGATCCGCTCAAGAACCGGAATAAGGCCCCAGGTGTGGTCGGGATGGCCGTGAGAGAAGACAATGGCATCTGCGGTCAGGATATCAATGCCCATAGCATCAGCATTATGAAGGAGGGCATCCGAGTATCCGCAGTCAAGGAGGATACGAGTGGTTCCATCCTCGACCCAGGCCGAAAAAGCAGGCTCGGCACGATAGTATGTTCCGATTAATGCGGTATTATCAACCAGGATGGTAATTTTCACCGGTGTCACCTGATACTATCCTCATGGTAGGTCACATATGAAAGAGGTATGGGAGCGAGAGGAGTGCTACCATCAATACCAGGATCAGACTGCTCACCGCACCTACCACATGACTTCCGTACTGGGACATGCCACGCCGGGCCAGTAGGCGTTCCGCACTCTCCTTGAAGATCAGACCTCCGTCAAGCGGGAGCATCGGGAGGGCATTGAAGAGTCCGGCTGCAAGATTGATGAATCCTGACCAGAAGAGCAGATGGATTACCTGCCAGAAGAACGGGAATGGTTCGGTGTAATAGTTGGTATCTTCCACATCAAATCCCAACACCCGGAGTTGCTGCCCCTCGTACCCGGGAAAGAACGGTACCGAGAGGAGCATTAGAAATCCTGCAGGTGAAAAGAACCGTTGGGTGGTCTGGATGACACCCTGGCCGTTGTAGTAAAAGACGCCCATAAACCCTGATTCTCGTTGCCCCAGATCGGCAGGCCATGTCGAGAGATTCAGGTTACGTTCTGAAATCGTGCCGTTCTTCTCAAACCCGACCATAACCTGATCACCAGGTTTCGTCAGGTTAAGTATGGATGCCACCTCTGCAGTGGTATTAACATGCGTTCCGTTGATGGTCCTGATGATAGAAGGGATCGGAATATCAGCAGACGCAGCAGGGAAATCTTTGTAAAAACCAAGAACGATCGGTTCTGAACTGGGCACCGCCCACCCGATCATGCCGATCATCAGCGTAAAACAGAGCACCCCTATAACGAGGTTATTCATGATCCCGGCCCCGTACATCCGCATCTTCGGCCATGAACCGGCTTTATTCACCTCATCCTCATCAGGTTCAACAAATGCCCCGATTGGAATCACGAAGAACAGAACACCCATGGCTTTTACCCTGATCTTCTCCACCCTGCAAAGGATGGCATGACCAAATTCATGGATCACTAATGTGAGGATGAATGCAAACCAGACCGCAAAGGTTGACGGGACAAACTCGTTCACTCCAGGAATGAGAAAGAGATTCTGGGGTTTGTTAATCGCCGTAGGTTCTGGTTTCAATACAAACATCATATGGACCGAGAGCAGGATCATGACCACCATCAGGGCCGAGACGATGATGACCATGAACACCCCGATCGATCCATAGATACGCAGACCTCTGCTATATCTTCTGAACCAGTCAAAAAACGCTACACTCTCGGTTTTCAGGGCAAGTATCGGCCCGTAGAACATAATATGGGAGGCGAGGATAGACTTCCCGGGAAGGAGTTCCATCTCGCCATCAGACGTGGTGGTATCTGTCCGGGAAGAAGGGAGATATGTTTTGATGATTGCCACCAGTGCCAGATACATGGCAATGACAGCAAAGGCGATGAGATACCAGTCCATAGATGTATACAGATTGGTCGTGTGCAGTAAAAGAACACCCGGCTATCAGAAGAGTTTCTGCTGCCCGGCCTGATTCATCAGGTTCTTCACCGTTGCCCAGCTTCTCCTCGCAATCGGTGGCGGATATCCATGATCCCTGATGTACCCGGCAAGAAATGCTATTGTGACCGGATCAGCAGGATACCCGCTTCCTATAGTGCCATATTCTTCCTCGTAGTCACTGACAATCGCATCACGGACTACCTTTGCAACAATGGAGGCTGCCGAAACTACAGGACAGGTACGGTCAGCCTTATGCCTGGCAATAACTTCGCAGGGTTTACCGATAAACCCGGCAACCGTTCTTCCGTACCGGTCCTCATTCACATCACAGGCATCGAGCCAGGCAACCGGGCAGTCCAGATTTTTTACTACTTCAGCATGGGCACGGGCAGTAATCTCATTCATCGTCATCTCATCGCGAAGGGTATCGATGTCAGCAGCGGTCCTGATAACGACCGTGTACGGGAATTGTTCCCTGATAAGCGATGAAAGCGCTTCCCTCCGCTTCGGGGAGAGAACTTTCGAATCCATGACCCCGAGTGCGGCCAGATCTGAAAGGTTTGAGCAGGCTACTCCTGCGATGACCATCGGGCCCAGAACCGGGCCTTTCCCTGCCTCGTCCACACCGCAGATCATACGGGTGACCGAAGATCCCCTGCCTGGTTCACTGCGTTCATTCATAAATTCTGGTACGCATGGGAGAAGGGATGATTTATAGCGAAGGGAGAGCGGTCCTGCTCATCAAATATGAAATCAGGATCACACTATTTATTATTAAGATATGCGAATATTTTCCATAGTGGGCTGATTATCCCAAATGATAGAAGATAGTATGGATTTCCAGGACCTGGTGAAGGGATCCTGCACCTGGATTTCCCATCACCGCCAGATGACGCTGCTCCGACGTCAGATTCAAAGAATTAGTGCCATATTTTTAATATTCGCGCTTATGGCTCTTCATGCCGGGGCAACTTCCGGAGAAGCAGATGCTCCATCCCATATCGTGATCATCACCAGTACTCAGGGGGGAACGGTATACCCTGACGGGGCAAACACCATTCCAGACGGTTCTAATATCACCATCACGATTACTCCTGCTCCCGGGTATCGGATCGGCAGGGTTCTGACCGATGGAGTAGACAACGGGCCTGTTCCAACGCTCATTATCTCACCGGTGGTCCATGACACGGTTGTGCATGCAATTTTCGTACCAGAAAGTGATATCAGGTCTGCATGGACATCTCTGCCGCCGGTACCCACAACCACCGTTGCAGAGGTTCAGGAACCGGTTCAGGCAATCACCCCTGAAAAAACAGGGAGTCAGGAGTCTGCAGCACTACTTCCCAGCCTTCCGTTACTGCCCAATAGTTCAGGAAGCATCTCAGTCGGTGGAGCTGGTGCTGACTATGGCAGGATTCAGGATGCCATCGACCATGCAACACCAGGGGCAACCATCAGCATCGCTCCCGGAACTTACCGTGAACAACTCATCATCACCAGACCACTCACCCTGATCGGGGGAGAAGGGGCGGAACAGCCTGTCATCTCTGCAGAACAGAACGGCACCGCAATTCTGATCACTGCTAACCAGGTATCATTGCAAAACCTGAAGATTACCGGGGCCGTAATGGGTGAGAACGAGTTGATCGGAGCGGTTAGCGGTACCGCTATTACAGACCTTCTGCTTGACCGGTGTACCATCACTGATTCGCAGAATGGAGTGGTACTGACGAGTAGTGATCAGGTCTCAATTCTCCAGAGCAATATCACCAATATCAGGAGGAACGGGATATCCCTGACTTCAGGGAAGAGAGTCACGATCGAGCAGTCTGCAATATCAAGGTGCCTGACCGGTATCAGGGGAGAGAACCTGACCAGCGTTCTCATGCATGATACCCGGGCCTATGACAATGCAGATGATGGCGTCTGGTTCTATGCACTATCTGACTCAATCCTCTCCAAAAATATCATTGCTGAAAATTCAAACGCCAATTCAGAAGATGATGCTCCGAGTTATACCTATGGTCTTGCACTCATACATGGAGAGAATGTTACCGTTACAGATAACCGGCTTGTACACAACTGGGGGATCGCCTTCCTGCTCGATGAGCCGCACCAGATGACAATTACCAATAACACGCTCACAAATAACACGGTAGGATTCTCTTATACCGGAACCATCCCTGATCCCCTGAACCATATCGAGCCATCCAATACCATCGACAAACTTCCTCTGCTTTACTATGAAGGAAAATCAGGCCTGATCATCGAGAATGTAACGCCTGCAACCGTGTACCTGCAGAACTGCACAGACATAACCATCAGAAACATTTCTTTAAATTCCCGTAACGGATATGGCATTGTCGCAAAAGAAGGGAGAAACCTCTCGATCCTGAACACCAATGTCCGAAAGAACCTCAACCAGAATATCCTTATCACCGGTGTTACTTCAGGAACAATTACCGATTGCGGGATAGAGAAGGGAACCACCTACGGACTTGGTCTGCTTGATGCAACAGATTTTACGATTTTTAATAATCAGATCAGGGATAACAACATCGGGATAGCACTTCGGGGCAGTTCATCAAGGGTGAATCTGTCAGGCAATGACTTCTCAGGTAATACCGAAGCGTTTCAGATCGGGGACGGATATGCAAGCCCCGGGTTTGGGGAGTTTTCCAATAACACGATCACGAATGGAAGTATCGGGATAACTTCCTTGAACGGAGGGGGAGGTCAGATTCACCATAACCAGATCATTACGGGCACCGGTATGAGCCTGAACGGATCTCAAAACCTCCAGATTGAGGATAATCAGATTCGTGCATCAACCGTAGGGATAGGACTCTCGCGATCAGATTCGGTAAGTGGAGGTTTTGGGAGCAGTGCCTGTTTTAAAAACCGAATCATACGAAATCAGGTTACCGGTGGGGGTACCCCCATCCTGGTAGCGAACTCTTCAGACTGGATATTCGGAAACACCATTTATCTGAATGATTTCATAACAGCACCACAGGGAGAGATCAATTCAGGCAGTGCCTTCCATTACGTAGATAATGCCAGCGAGTCATGGGGCGGGGTTAATCCTACCCCACCGGTAACCGAACAGAATCAGGACCGCCAAGCTGACCCGGTTGATGCATCCAATATCTGGGACACGGGAGAAAGGGTCAGGTATACCTATGAAAACAGTACGTTCTCAGGATATCTTGGCAATCATTGGAGTGTCTACACAGGAAAAGAGATCGGAGCAAGCGGTATCGGAGACACCCCCTATCAGATCAGTGCCGACAA
>NZ_JAJRBM010000449.1 GCF_028679455.1 Methanospirillum sp.
GGCAACTTTTGGATCAATGGTTGATGCTTTCTGAAAGCAAAGGACTGCTTCTCGTTTGTCCCCGAGATCGTCAAGAATGGTCCCCTTATTCATAAGCGCTCCCACGTGCCGTGGATCGAGTCGAAGGGTCCGGTCATAACATTGAATTGCTTCTTTATGCCTGATAAGATCTGAATAGATTAATCCCATATGAAACCAGGCAGATGCAAATTGCGGGTTGATATTGGTAGCCTGAGTAAAGGCCTGGAGAGCCTCATAATATTGTTCTAATACGCGGTGGATTTTTCCTTTGTTAAAATAGGCTTTGACATTAAATTTGTCAAGTGCGATAACCTTGTTATATGAGACAAGAGCCTCATCGTATTGTTTGGATTTATGAAGAATTAATCCACGGTTAAACCAGGCCTCAATGTTTTCCGGGTTATCAACAATTGCGACTTCGTAATATTGTAACGCATCAACATGACGTTTTAATTTATGGAAACAACCTGCCCTGTTGCGCATGGCCTCAGAATGGCGGGGATTGAGTTTTAATGCGTTCTCATAACAGGGAAGAGCCTGTTCATATCGTTTTAATTTGTGAAAACAGAGGCCACGAATGATCCATGCATCTGCATTCCATTTATCAATAACAAGTGCCTTTTTTGATGCATCCAGTGCTTCTTCGATTTTATTAAGTTTTAAGAGTAGATCTGCACGGGTAAGCCAGGCACTAATCTCCCGGGGAGAGATCTCAATGAGTTTTGATGAACTCTGTAATGCCTCCTGATACCTGTTCATTTTGATAAATGATCTGATTTTAAAGAGCCATGCTGAAAGATGTCGTTTATCTAATTCCAGGACATGATCAAATGCTGAAAGAGCATCCTGAAACTGGTTGATCTCAAAGAGACAGATCCCCTTATGCAACCATCCGGGTATTTCTTTTGGATTATGCTCAGTTGCTGCGGTAAATGCGGTTGCTGCTTCCCGGTACTGCTTCAGATTCTGCAGACAATATCCTTTAAACAACCACGCGCGTGCATGGCGTCGATCTTCTGTTATTACCTGATCAAACGCTGAAAGTGCCTCATGATCACGATGTAAATTAAACAAACAGTATCCTTTGAAGAGAGTTGCCTTGATAAGCGTTGTATCAAGAGAAAGTGCTTTATCAAAACTGATGAGTGCATCTTCATAGGATTTCCTGTTATGAAGGATACTCCCTTTATACAACCAGGCATGAGCCTGATTTGGATCAATTTCTATGGTTTTATCAAGAAATGGTAATGCTTTATCATATTCTCCCGCATGTATCAGATTTACCGCAGTTACATAGCATACATTTCCGAGATCCTGACCTGAAAGGAATACTTCTGGTATTGCCGGAGTATCACCCTGCGTTCCTTCTACTTCAACTTCCTCGGTGATCTCCAGTTCTTCAATCTGTTCTTCCAGAATTCTGCTTTCGTCGACCAGACCTGCTGAATGGGTGGCCTCGGTCAGGTATTGACTTTCAGGTACCTGAACTGGTGTCTGCGTTTCATTCGCATCTGATTGGACATGAGCGTCCTGTGGATATGGTGAGGGGAAGGTGTCGTCAGTGAGGGGTTCATCACCAAGCGGTTCGTCAGATTCATAATCCGGAGTTTCCTGCTCCTGATCGCAGGGAGATACAGGTGTGACTCCATCTGATTCTGTAATCGATTCTGAAGCAGAGATCTCCAGTGAATCATGGATATCTGAGTCAGGTGAAATGATGGGTTCTGTGGTGATTGGTTCTTTCTGGATTGCTGATACATCATCGAGAAGATATGAAAGCATCTCCTCATATTGCGAAGTACTGATCTCGCCTTTTGCATACCGGACCTTAAGTATTTTTATTGGATCCTCATCAGACATACAGCACCCCACCTGTACAGAAAATTAGGTGCACACATGCATTAAAGGTATTTTCACCACTCCATTCAGGTATCTCACAACCTACCTGATTACGATGACGGGACAATCTTACCTCATGGTATGATGTTTATTTCTTTTTTCAGGGTGCTTCGGTGGGTGAGACGCTGTATGAAAACCAGGTGCATGGAGGTCGTTTGACTTGATCGGGTCATCATTTTCTCCGATATCATCCTTTGACGGTATGTTCAACTTTTGCGTGTCCGGTTCGGGAGAGTGAGCACGCTCAATACGGGTATCAGCTCCGACGATCAGGTTCCAGGCATCATGCTGCTGATGACGGCGAACCTGAACCCCGGTTATGAGTAATGGATCTCCATATGAAGAGGAGAATAATGCTGCATGGTTGGGTCTCCGGTTTCTTACAGAGAGTATCAGATAAACCGGCTCCCTGCATGTTCCATCGCACATTTTAAAAATATGCATTCCACGTGTCCCGATATCATTGGACATTCGTATACTGGCAATAGAGATCGTTCTTCCGGCATACCGGTCAAGATGCGCAAGACGCACGAGGCGATTCTTCCGTGGTATCCGATAGGAACACCGGGTAATCGGTTGTTTGGTAAGAATCACATACGCATATTTTCGGTCTGTGTTGATGAACCGGTATCCATCTTCTTCTCCTGCCAGGAGATTCATCTGGTGTGTGGGCTGTATCGGGAGTTCTTCTTTAAAAGTCCAACAGGATTTAGGGTCACACCCACTTCCCCACAGGAACGAACAGGGAGCATATATCCTGAAATCATCCTTGATTAGTTCTTTTTGTAATAATCGCAGACTGGTCGCATGCCTGAGCTCAGCAGGTTCCACGAGGATAAGAAACCCTTTTTCATCAAGGAACCGGGTATAAGACCTGACAATCGAAGCCCGGTCTGGTATACTTAAATGTTCCAGTTCAGCAAGGACGTTTTGAAAACTGATAATATTGACCTTCTGGGAAATTCGGGTACGATTTGGATCAGCTATTTTTGTCAGGTCTTCAGATATCACCGGATGGATAGTAATGCGAGGATCGCTGGCAGCATACCCGTTGACCAGAAAGGTGTATGCTTCCTGATGTTCAGGAGATCGTTCAACAGCCAGTATCTCAAGTGTTCCTTTCTGATGTTGTTTCCAGAGATCGATGGTTGCCAGAGGAACCACTCCGGGACCGGTACCGATATCCAACATGATCAGATCTTCAGGTAGCACCGCATCCAGATCCAATCCCTGTAATAATGACCTGAACTGGGAGAAATATACCGGCAACTGATATGCAATATACGCTAATATGTCATAGCCTCGCCCGTACTTAACCACTTTTCCTGGTTTATCCTTCCAGTATGCTGCTTTTTGAGTTATGATCGCCTGGCGTAGTCTATCCAGAAATATCGGATCATCTGAGGGCTTATCAGTCTTTATGGTGATGTATTCTGCAATAAGTTCTTCAAGGAATACGGGTATCGAGGGCCCAGCTGATGCCGGTTGGTTTTTTTGACCCGGTTTACTTTTTTTGTGCTCATGTTTAGAGCGTTGTTTGCTCTCTGCATTTGTCCTGATATTTTTACCCCGGTATGAACCGGTTTTACCAGATTTATCAGATGTCTTTCGTCCTTGTCTCATATATATCCTGAAAGAAAACCAGAATTGCACAGATAGTATTGATGATATAATCCTCGGTGCTTCTTCTTTATCTATTGGCGGTGAACCCTATGAGCACTTCCCTTATCCTAGTAACCAGTTCTCCATCTGAATCCGTATGAGTTATTATAAAAAGAGTGAAAGGAGATAGCATTCTTCAGAATATCTGAACCCGTATCGTTCTCAGGATGGTAAGCATTCTTATACCTGATCCGGGATCATTGAGGAAGACGGATGAACGAGAACGGTGGATAATCCGGTTATTGTCTCAATAACGCTCTATGATGTAATGCTGCAAACGGTTTCTGATGAAATGAATCAATATTTGAATCAGATTCAACCATTAGAGAATAGGTCAATACGTGTTATCACACTCGTCAAA
>NZ_JAJRBM010000450.1 GCF_028679455.1 Methanospirillum sp.
AGTTCGTAGTTCCTGTATCTATGAAAGCGAATTGATCTTCAACACCGGTTTTAAGATCATTCTTTAGGTTTTTCAGATACTCGGTAGAAGTTTCCGGGAACCGTACCTCATACATTTCAATAGTATCATCAAATGACTTCATGGCAGAGGAATAAAATTCCTTTTCATCAGGATTTTTGGTCATTGCGTATGCATCAACTGCAATGCATCCTTTCATCAGATCAAGATAGAGAGGGATCTGGGATCTGTTCTGATCAAAGGAATTTTCGTCAACGTATTTCATTAATTTGTCAAACGATTTTACATGGTTCCAACTATCGGTTTCAAACTGACTCAGAAGTGTTGGATCAATCGTAGTATTCACGTCATATGAAGATAATATCTGGATTAATGTCTGATTCAACTCGGTCCAGGTATTGAATGATTCCTTTCTTATGGCAGTGGCATCCTGATTTGTTTGGGTTGAATTATCCAGAGTACTCAACCAGGAGCCCATGGTTCCGTCATAGTCATACATAGTATTCATCATATCATCCCGATATGATGCATTTCCGGTTTTCAGATACTGATAGGTGTTTTCGATGCAGAACATGTCATACGCATATGTTTTCTCAAGTGCAAGGGCTGCTGATGAAGTCATGGTCCACCCTTCACTTTGATTGGTGATCGTCTCATTCGGTACCATCTGTTCGTCAGCGGTCACCACTGCTCCTAATAACAACATCAGGAGCATCATTTCTACGATGATATGTTTCATATAATCTCATCCGTTCGGAATGGAAAACCAGATTTTCACATCAGTGAGTATACATTCCTTGCGATAATGTCTCTGGTTTCATCATAAAAAATATGATGGATAATGAATAATCTGCTGTGGATCAACCATTTCAAAGAATAATATTTCAAATCAATTGAATTTGCATTTCGCTCTCAAATGTCTCTCCTTTCCGCCTCCCTTTAAAATTATTTTTAACTGCCGGTCGACCTTATAGATAGCCGTGAAATGCGGCTGGGAATCGAACAATGGCAGACTTTACAACCAAAAGTGTCACCAAGTCAGCTGAGCGAAAGCTCACCTCACCTATCGACACCGTAACAAACTTCCTGGCTCTTGTCCAGGACATCATCGAGAACAACCCCTGGGCCTGTACCTCTTACACCTCAAACGGGGCAACCATCGCGGGAGTAGTCAGGGGAACAGAATACTACTCAGGCAAGATCGTGTATGAGAACACAGAAGCAAAGACCGTCGGGCAGATATCGGTCAGGGCTCCGACATCTGCGTCATTCAGCACCGATATCAGCACGATTGTGGCTGCTACGGCAATCAACACCGCAATGGGGGGAACGCCATCACATGACAGCTCTGAAGACTCATTCAGCTGCACCCTCAAGTGTCATGCAGCAAATGACGAACTCTATTCGGTCACCTTCAAACGTGACAGTGTTGTCGTATCAGGATATGAAGCAGACAGCATCCTGACCGGGATCGAGTCCTGGGCAGATACCGTTGCCATCCTGGCATAATCTCCAGGAGATATGATGCGGTTGAACTATCTGGCTCTCGGATCTCTGCTTCTGATCCTGGCCTCGTTCACCGGAGCAGAGTACCTCGGCACAACCATCAGTACCGATGGAACACTCCTGCTTTCAGGATCTGGTGAAAATCCAAACGGATCGTTTGCATCCAGGGTCATGACCGTGGGAGTATCAGAACTCTCACGAATTATTACCGGAGAAGAGTCAGGAATCGGGTTGTCTGTTCAGGGAGCCGGCCCGGTCCTTTTCTCTGATTACACAACCGGCACTACTTTACCTCCCGCTGCTCCGGTCTGTGTCTTTCTCACTGCTGACCGTATTCATGCAGGGAATCGTGCAGACCTGTTCACCTCAGGCATCCTCGGACACGGAACTTATACCATGACCCGGGTACCAGGTCCTGGTCTTTCGGGAGAGACCCTGGTGAACGGGACCGGTATCGCGCTCCTGGGATCAGGAGCAGAAGGAAACGATACTACGAGATCAGCAGGCTTTGTATCAGGAAACATGACCGTCCATGATCTGGTCAGGTTCTGAACCTGAAACAACAGAAGTGATCTGATCTGATGAATCCTGCGAAAGTGTATCACCTCTTCTGATTGCACAGTCTCGTGATTCGGGCACAAACTGCTGCAGAATCAGAGCCCCCTGATCACTTTCACCCTGTTTACCTAATCTTTAGATACTGTGATAGTGAATCACCATGTGCCATACCCATCCTGACCATACCAAAAAACCCTCGCAGGCCTGGTGGATCACCACATCCATGCATGAGATCAGCACTCCACGCTGCGGTATCACCGGGGTGGCATCTTCAGACCTGAAACCCTGGTGTGATGAGACCACATGTAGCACTACTGCTCATCAATGAGTTTGAATTCTCGAACTGAGAAATTTATGGCATCAAAACAGATTTGACGTGATACTATGAATCGAATGAAAACAGACAAACCCCGCACAATCCTTCTCTATCTTGGCAGACCGGGAAGATCGGCGGGGATAAACGACCTGTATCGCCTTATGAGCGTTTGTACCTTTTTGTCACCCGGAGGTACAACTCATGGATAATCGTAACATTCTCTTGATAAGACTCTTCCGGCCCGGTATTCATGCTTCAGTATTGAGTTCCCGGAATCTCTCACCCCGCCGGGACTGGTGACCATGATAACAGATACGAGTCACACCACCCGGTCCATCTCTTTTCATGCAGTGACAGAACTTTCAATGGCAGGATATCAATGTATCAGGGTGGCTGGCCCTTCCCGTCCGTTCGATCTCATCGCATGGAAGGAAGAGAAGATCCTCTTTATTGCGGTCAGACGAACCCGGAGTGAAGGCATCTCCAGGTTTACCGGAGACGTAAGCCGTCTTACCGATCTCGTCAAAACCAGAACGCCTCCCGGCGTGGTTTACCTCTGGATATACCTCTCAAATCATTGTTTCAGGTACCGGATCCTGCCGGGTGGTGCCTTTCCGGTCAAAGGGGAGGCCATACCATGACCTCATCAGACCCACCAACCGTATCAGACGTATCAATGGTACCACCCGTACCACCTGTACCTCCTATACCCACTATATTACCTGTACCCCCTGTACCAGACCACACCACCGGACTGGAAGGCAGGATATGCCCGTTCATCTCATCAGGCCGGGTTCTCGCATCCTGCCTTGGCAGAAGATGCAATGCCTGCAGACGTATCAACCTTGAAGAAGGGGCGGTCTGGGTCTGTGCCCTTATCGATCGGGATTTCTCTGACTCCTGGGAGGTGACCGATCATGTCTATGCCTGATCAGGAAACGACGAATACCGTTCATCCGGTTCGTTCTGCCTGCGATATCCTCTTTGAACCAGGACAGACCGTTGAGGCCAGACTCATCGGCAAACGGGGAACTGCATCAGGGTTTTTTGACAACTATGACCGGCTCATGTCAACAACCGTTCCATTCGATAACCGGGGCGAATATGCAGGAGTGTATGTCACCCTCAACCCGGTAAACCCTGACCTGCTCGCACGGCGGGCAAACCGGATCGAGACCAGGCTTGGAAAAGACGAGAAATCTGCAGGTGACACCGATATCCTCTCACGACGATGGCTTCCCATCGACATCGATCCGGTCAGACCGTCAGGGGTCTCATCATCGGATTCGGAGCACGCTGGAGCCATCGCGAAAGCATCACATATCGCTGCATATCTTGCCGATATCGGATGGCCGCAGCCGGTGATGGCAGACTCAGGCAACGGGGCACATCTGCTGTACCGGATCGATCTTCCCAATGACGAACCATCCCGGGTTCTCGTGAAAAAAGTGCTTGAAACCCTGGATATCCTCTTCTCTGATACCGGTTCAGTGATTGATACCGCGGTGTATAACGCTGCCCGAATCTGGAAACTATACGGAACCACCAGCAGAAAAGGCGACGATATCGCTGCACGACCGCACCGGAAAGCAGCAATCCTCTCGGCCCCGTCTGATATGGTGATCGTCACTCCCGGACAACTCGCTGCCCTTGCCGGGATGTTTCCAAAAGAGGCAGATGCTCTACAAACGTCAGGATCAAAGGCACGGGAATGCAGGAATACGCTGGATCTCGGTGTCTGGCTTGACCGGTACTCAATCGGGTACAGACAGAAGCCATACGCTGGAGGATCACTCTTTGTGCTCGATCAGTGCCCGTTCTCATCTGACCATACCTCAGGGGCGTATGCGATCCAGTTCATGAATGGAGCCATCTTTGCCGGTTGTCATCATACCTCGTGCGGAGGAGGATCCCAACGATGGGCTGAACTCAGGTCGATGTATGAAGGGCAGGCACCATCCCGGTCCTCAAAGAACCGGCATGATACTGGAGAGAAGAACCGCAAACAACCAGTGCTCTCAGAGCCCGGCCAAGGATCTTCTGATTCCAGAGTTAAACAGGATACCTTTACTGATATCCCGGATGAGATCTCAAAAACCGCTTCAACCATCCTCACTACTGGTGATCCCCTCTCCTACATGCTGAAGACTTTTTCCCGTGACCATATCGGGGATCCGGTTGTCGCCGAGTGCCTGGTGATGTCCTTAGCATCCCGACAGGTGATCAACGCAAAGGGTCTGCATGTCTCGGTGACCGGAGAATCCGGTAAAGGGAAGTCCCATGCCTTTGAGACGATGATGAGCCAGGTTCCTGAAGAGTTCAGACTTGAAGGCCGGATGAGTGAGAAGGCCCTCTTTTACATCAAAGGAATGCAGCCCGGAAGCGTGATAGCCCTTGATGATGTTGCATTATCTGACCAGATGCAGGAGATTCTCAAAGGAGTCACAACCTCGTTTCGTCGTCCGTTTACGTACCGGACGGTGAGCAAGGACCGGGTTGGGGAGACCTGTGTTATCCCGGAGCGGTGTGTCTGGTGGGTTGCCAAGGTTGACGGGACCGGAGATGACCAGGTCTGGAACAGGATGCTGACCTGCTGGATTGATGATTCAGAAGATCAGGATGCAGCGGTTCTTGAGCGAACGCTTCATGAGGCTGCCGGACTCAGGCCTGAAAGGATCGATATTCGAAAAGAAGCCCTTGTCTGCCAGGAGATATGGCGACAGATCTCACCAGCCTGGGTGGTAGTCCCGTTTGCGGAGCGGATCAGGTTTTCTTCAGCAATGAACCGGAGAAACCCGGATATGCTGCTTGATCTCGTGCGGGCTCATGCCGTGCTGATGCAGCATCAGCGAGTGCATGTTGAGACTGATGATTCGATCCAGATCTATGCCACCGAAGATGACTTCTCTGCTGCACAGCGGTTGTATACGGCTTTGAACAGCACATCAGGAAGTCTTGAGTCAAAACTTACCAGAAGAGAGGCAGATCTTATCGAGGCGATTCGGTCACACGGGGCCGGAGAAGTAACAATCCCTGATATGCAGCATATCACCGGCTGGTCGTTTTCTGTGATCTACAAGATGCTGCATGGGTCAATAAGCAAAGGACGTGAATATGAAGGTCTTCTCACAAAATGTCCTGCGGTATCTGTCTGCGAC
>NZ_JAJRBM010000451.1 GCF_028679455.1 Methanospirillum sp.
ATGAACAGTATTCATGAACTGTCCGTAGAGAATTCCTGAATAAGGGGTGCCTTCATCAGCCAGGGCAGCGACCACCTGATTCATGATTGAGAGAGCCTGACTGTATTCTTCATCGGATATAAATGGCATCCGATGATCAGAAAGGGTATAGGATCCCATACCTCCGGTGTTCGGGCCGGTGTCACCTTCAAAGGCACGTTTATGATCCTGCACCAGGGGCATCGGGCTTATATGTCTGCCATCAACAAAGGCCTGAAGCGTAAATTCTTCTCCGATAAGCCGCTCTTCAATTACGATTCCCCCATTGATCTCCTGAGCATACTGACAGGCACCATCCAGATCAATATGTTCTCCCATGATACGGACACCTTTTCCTCCGGTTAGTCCGATGGGCTTTATCGCAAAATTTTCTGAGGTAGTTCGCAGAAATGAGATCGCCTGCTCTGAATTCTGAAAGATATGATATCCAGGAAGTCCGGGGATAGCATACTTCTTCATCAGGTTCCGGCAGTACGCTTTATCAGTCTCGATACGTGCTGCTGCCTTGGTTGGGCCGACACATTGTACTCCGACTGATTCTAAAGAATCGACAATTCCAGCCTCAAGGGGTGCTTCAGGTCCGATTACCGCATATTTGACCTGATTTTTTACACAGAAGGAGGCAATCTCGCTGACATTCGTCTCCCTGGTAATGAGAAAATCTCTGGAAATTTCAGCGATACCGGGATTGACTCGTGACATCGCTGCATAGAGACCAACATGATGGTCCTTTGCAAGGGCCTGGGCTATTGCATGCTCCCTGCCTCCACCTCCGACCACGAGAACATTCATGTGCAGATTGCCTTCCTGATGAGTATTAGTATTCATGGTTTATCTTCTGGAGTGTGAGATCTGCCAGAATCCTGTTAATTCTAACATACAGAGTATCATCGTGCCTACAAAACACATGACATAACTGCTCCATCATAAAATTCTTATAGAGCCATGTATCTGATTCTCTGTCCTGTGACTATTTGTAGTCCATACGTAATTATCCTGACGATCTGCTCAATTATGCAGGGCATCATATACCCGGAGTACTGAAAAAAAGAAATCCGAAATTTGTACTGGGCTGCATTCATCAATTCTGAAGAAGATCGGTGATTGAAATCAGAGGAGTCAAGGTGATACCGGCTTCTTTCAGGGTTTTTGTCGCCCCTTCATTACGATCAACTACTGAAATGATATCGGTAATGATCCCTCCTGCTTTCCTGATCTGTTCAACCCCAAAGAGAGCCGAACCTCCTGAAGTGGTAACGTCCTCAATCATCAGGACACGCCGTTCATGAACGTCACCGATTATCAGCGAAGACAGTCCATGCCCTTTCTGCTCTTTACGTATGATCACGTATGGTTTTCCACTTTCAAGTGATGACGCTACTGCCAGAGGAATACCGCCAACTGCAACACCTGCTGCCACATCCCAAAAAATATTCAATGATGTAACTGATCTTGCGACAACTTTCAGGATATCAGGATTGGTCATTGCCATCTTGATATCAATATATATGCCACTCTTCTTCCCTGAAGCGAGCGTGAAATCACCAAAACGAATTGCCTGAACATCGATCAAGAGATCTTTCAGATTTTTTTCTACCATGGAACGTCTTTCACTCCTAGTTTATACCCGATAATATTTACTACCCGGTGCAGAACCGGAGTAAGTATCAGTATGGTCAGAATTACCGGCAGCGTAAGTGAAGATAAGGCAAATGCCGGAGCACCGATGATCAGAAATGCAAATGCTCCGGCAACAAAATCATATTGATCTACGAATGGCCAGCTCGCTCCTCGTTCGATGCCGGCCCGTCGTTTGAAAAAACTTTTGACCATATCTCCTACCAGAGCACCGGTAGCGAGAAGAATTACCGAGAGGGGGGTGTGCTGAGGAAGAAACGATAGTGCAGATGAACCCTGCGCTATGATCTGCAATCCCCCGATTAGGCAGCCACAGGCAACTCCGCCAAAAAAACCCCGGATGGTTTTCCCATCACCAAACAGCCTTGTTCCATCAGATCTGGTCTTTCCCAGATCAATCGGCATCCCACCACCTACGGCTGCTGCCGCAGAATTGGGGACATATGCAGGGAGCATAAGCCAAAAAGCGGATGCAATAATCGAAAGAAGATAAAGGATAATAGAGACACACTCCTGAATAAATATAAGCGTTTAATCTGCATAAATAACAGATACAAGCGTTCGGGCCATAAATCCTGAAAACATGTGGTTGGCGATATGATCTCTCTGAAAAAAACTAAAAGTCTCTGCCCTGTTTGCAAAAAAGTCCTTGATGCTGAAATAACCGAACGAGAAGGCCAAATATTCATTGAACGTGTATGCCCGGAACATGGACCGTTCTCGTATCTGTATTGGGACGATGCCGAGTTATACAAGCGTTTTGATATCTATAATGTGGCAGGATCAGGAGTTGATAATCCACAGATTACAACAGATATCAGTTCTTGCCCCAATGACTGTGGCATTTGTAATCACCACCGTTCATCGACCCTGCTCGCCAATATTGATCTTACAAACCGGTGTAATCTGAACTGTGATTTTTGTTTTGCAAATGCAAAAGCATGTGGATATATATATGAACCGACATTCGAGCAGGTACGGGGTATGTTGCAGTTACTTCGGTCAGAACAGCCGAATCCTGCCCCTGCGGTCCAGTTTGCTGGTGGAGAACCTACTATGCGGGATGATCTTTTTGAGATTATCCGCATGGCGAAAGAGATGGGGTTCCTTCAGGTTCAGCTTGCAACCAACGGCATAAAACTTGCATCAGACCCGGAATATGCACAAAAACTCAAGGATGCAGGCCTCCAGACGGTATATCTTCATTTTGACGGCGTCACAAAAGAAACTAACTTTAAACTGACTCATGATCTGAAGGCAGTAGAGAACTGTAAAGCAGTAAAACTTGGAATTGTTCTGGTTCCAACGATCATTAAGACGAAGAACGATCATGAGATCGGAGGAATCATCCGGTTCGCTGCTGAAAATATTGAAGTAATCAGAGGAGTAAACTTCCAGCCGGTTTCATTCACCGGAGCTGCAAACCTGGAAGATATGGCACGTGAGCGGATCACCATTCCGGAATTGCTGGACCGGATTGAAAATCAAACCGATGGTTCTGTTCTTAAAAGTGATTTCTACCCGGTGCCCTGTGTTGTACCGGTTTCCAATTTTATTGAAGCGTATACCGGTAAGTCACAGATTAAATTCACCGCTCATCAA
>NZ_JAJRBM010000452.1 GCF_028679455.1 Methanospirillum sp.
ATTACCAAACAGGTGAAGATCGGATCATCCAGCAGATCCGGAACCGGTTTGGAACTGATTACTGGACGGCTGCATGGGTTCGTGATGCCCTGGGAATATCGCTTACTTCCGGGAAGATGATCCGGTTTCATCACATGGGGATTGTGACCAAGATTAATCAACCGAGTCGTAATGCATTTTCGGTATGGGCATTGAATCTCGAAGCGATTGATTCTCTGGTTCAGCCGGTAAAATACCCGATGAGAACGGAGGTGACAGCGTGACACGAATTAAGATTTTGGATGAAATGTCTCCGTATTTTAATCAGGTCCTTTGTTCGACATTCGATTATTATGATCACAAACACACGGGGGATTCTGATGATCTCTACTATGTAGGGGGTGTAGGGTGGTTTTCATCATCTCAAATTGAGGAGGTGACAGCGTGAGAAGGAAACCGGTAGAGCATGAAGGCCCGTGCTCTATTCTAGCCTGTCCCGGATCCGTCTTTGATAACTCGAGAGGATTGTGGATAACTAAAGTTGATAATCCTTGCAAAACCTGTCCCCCTCGAATGGGTGGTTGCCATAATTGGCATGGGATTTTTGATCATAAAAAACAGGAGATAAACCCTGCATTGTTCAGAGAAACCTATCGTAAATACATGATAGGGGTTGAAGAGGAATTGCAAAGGAGGGTTTAAGATGCAGACTCGAAACTTCTTTATTTTCTTCGGCTGGTGCGGATTTGGCCCCATTAGACAACAACCCGAAGACGGAGATTTTGCATCAGCACTGTTTGAACACGGATACCGATATGGACTGATCAGCATTCGAAAGAAAGGTAGCATATGGAGGTCCCCATGAACGAACTCACTGAACACCTCTGTAACATTCGCAGGGAACAGATCGACGCATTCGACCTCCTCCCCCCTCAACAGTTTGAATCCTGGATAGTAAAGGCCGAAGACCGACTGAAACGGATCAAAGCATCAAAACCCCTTCCCGGTACTGATGACCACATCGAAGCAGATAACATCATCACTAACCTTGACGACTTTCAGCAGCGTCGGGCCGAACTAATCTGGACTCTGGCATACGACCAGGCAGGGGACACCAACCTGATGACCGAGCATGAGGCTGACATCTATCGGGACCTGCTCGGATATGCCAGTGACCTCAAGGGGGGTGATGTCTGATGGGTCTGAGCATACACACCTATGAGTGTTTCAGGAGCATCTGCAAAATCCTCGATGGAGACGGGTTCAGGGTGGTCGACCTCCCTGGAAATAAAACCCTCATCTCCGGACTCAAAAAAACATCTTACATAAAAAAGACCCCCGGAGAAGGGGCGAAAACAGATTATCAACTCACATCGGAAGGCAAACGATACGCAAAGCTCCAGGGGTGGATCTGATGGACGAGTATCTCATCGCGGTCGACCTTGATAACCTCACCGGCATCCACCACACCGCAAGGGCAACGAAGCCGTCAGAGGTCCGGGCATTTCTCGCTCACGTTCGCGAATCGTCAGCAAATCCTCACCGGATTATGATCACCCGATACACACACGACGGGGCAACATCAGCTCCACTGGAGGAAACTACATGACTCATCATACAACCATCATCGTCTGTGGCTGGATTCTCCGGCGTCTAGTCAGAGTATTCGGCATGGAAACATTCAGTATCGCTGCAGCCAGTTCACTTCCGGATCCGGTGTTGCTGGTGCTTGATCAGTATATCAAGGAGGTGCCGGTATGAGTTTTGAGTACTGCTGGATATGCGGCGATCTCACTGGAAGGGCAGGGAGAGGAGAAGATAGTTTGTATGATACCAATGATGAAGGCCCATATTGTGAAGACTGTTGGGACGCAACCGGGGAGGATTACGAATGACTCAACTATCTCTCTTTCCTCCTCCTCCGCCACCAGCACCAACAGCCCGCCACCATCGCGAGTTCACTTCATGGCGTGACGCTGCCGACCATGCCAAGATGTTATCAGATACCGAACTGTGGACCGACATCAGTCTATGGCTCGATGGCTCGTATCACGTCCGGGCGGTGAGGAAATGAAAACCCCCGCAGAGATGAAAAAGATCCTGAAGCGATTGAAGATCCTTCTTTCATCTCAGGAATGTCGGGACCGAAGTGAAGCATTTGCCGCTGAACAAGCCAAGAAAGCATATCAACGGGGAAGATATCCATGAAATCCTCATCATGTAAACAAAAAGGCAGACGGTTTCAGCAAACCGTGGCCAACATTATCAAAGCGTATTTTGACCTCCCTGACCCTGATGCCGTATCCACTGGCATGGGACAGGCCGGGATGGACATTCAGCTCTCATCTGCTGCCAGAGAAGTGTTTCCTTATGCCGTGGAATGCAAAAACACCGAGACCCTGAAGATATGGGAGGCACTGAAGCAGGCTGAAGCCAATGCCCAAAAAGAAGGACTCACCCCTGCACTCTTCTTCACCAGAAACCGATCAGAGGCGTACGTCGCCATCCCGGTAAAAACTTTCATGGACCTTACAGTGAGGAGACAATCATGATAGAAGGATCCTGCAACTTCTGCAAAGAACTAGAACTACATCCCGGCACCATAAACGGTCGACTCGCAAAGCCGACTCATGCCACTTGCAAACTCACCGGAATCCAGATGCCGCTCCGGGGCATCTTGTTTCTGCATGAAGGAGCGTGCCCTAAATGAGTAACTGGTGCGTATCGAGTATGCTAAAGTTCCGGGCGAAGAAGCAGGGCAGCCGGGCAGATGTCGAGGCAGAAGCTGAGCGGATATCACTCGAACTCTGCCTGTATGCTCAGCAAAAGTACCCGGACTATATTTTCAACACCCAGGCTGCCTCGATCATGCAACCGTTATCTGAGCAGGTGAAGGGATGAAAGGGAAATGGGGATGTTCCGATCGTTCTAAAAAGGTTCATTATTTCGTAGATAGTAAGTCTCTCTGTGGTAGATCTACTAATATGCATAATGCAGAGACACCTGAAACACCATGGGATGTTTCAGACCCTATTACCTGCGAAACCTGTAAAGAAATGAAAACTCTATTTGAAAAAGGTCTACGGCCCGTGTTCAATAGTTAATCTAATCCTAACTTGATGAGTCAATATTTGAAGAAAAATTATTAAAAATAAATTTTCAAATCTTTGTAATATCGCCGTTATGATTTTATTTTAAAAATATTTTCCTTTTTAATGGATGTTTCCAATTACGTGGAGTTATTTTATAGACATGGTTTGATTCTTTGTCTGTGGTATCCCATATCCAAATATAATTCGAATAATTCGGTGGAATTATAATATCCTTATATGGAGTAATCTCGGTTATAC
>NZ_JAJRBM010000453.1 GCF_028679455.1 Methanospirillum sp.
CAGGGAGAGAAGGTTATACTCAAGAGCCGTCGTGGTCAGACCGAGACGGTTGCATGGGTAGGCGAGGATGTAGCTCCTGGTGTAATGTATATGGCCATGCACTTTGCAGAGGGTGTGAACAACCTGACAAACACGGCACTTGACCCCTTGTCAAAGATGCCTGAGCTGAAGCACTGTGCTGTTTCGATTGCAAAGATTGCAGGAGGGAAATAAACATGGCAGCAAAAGGAGATCTCCTGTATGCATGGACCACCGATAGCGGACTTGCTGAGAAAGCAGAATGTGGAGGAGCAGTAACCGCCCTTCTGCGACATGCTCTCGAGACTAAAATGGTTGATGCCGTAGTAGCAGTCACCAAGGGATACGATATCTATGATGCTATTCCGGTCGCTATTACGGATCCCAAGGAACTTGATAAGACTGCCGGCTCACTGCACTGTGGAACCCTGCTCCTGGCCACGTTCATCAAGAACTACCTGGACGGGGCAAAGAAGATGAAACTCGGTGTTGTGGTGAAAGGATGCGACCTCATGGGCCTGCTTGAAGAAGCAAAACGCAATGATGTCGACATGAAGAATATCATCACCATCGGTGTCAACTGTGGTGGATCAGTCAATCCAGGCGTAGCCCGGAAGATGATCAAGGCAAAATACGGCGTAGATCCGGACACTGTTCACAAGGAAGAGATTGACAAGGGTCAGTTCATCATCGAGTATGAAGGTGGACACAAAGGCATATCTGTCGATGAACTTGAAGAAGAGGGATTCGGTCGCCGTACCAACTGCCGCCGCTGTTTATACAAAGTTCCCCGTCAGGCAGATCTTGCCTGTGGTAACTGGGGAGTTATCGGTGACAAGGCAGGAAAGGCAACCTTTGTTGAGGTCTGCAGTGAGAAGGGTGCAGATCTGCTTACCAAGGCAGTTGCTGCAAAGAAACTCGCGGTAGAAGCTGCAAACCCGAAAGGCATAGAGATCAGAGGCAAGGTCGAAGGAGCCATGCTCAAACTCGGAGCCAAGTGGAGAAAGCATGACTTCACCGGCCTGAGGGACAATCTCTGGGAGACCATCAACAAAGAGACTTCCCGGTGTGTGAAGTGCTATTCCTGTATCGAGAAATGTCCGGTCTGTACTGCAACCGCATTCAAAGGCAGGGATGAATCCCTGATGGTTCGCAGAGGTAAACTACCATCAGATCCGATGTTCCACCTCCGCAGATTTGCACATATATCAGATAGTTGTATCAACTGCGGACAGTGCGAAGAACTCTGTCCGATGGAGATCCCGCTGGCTCTCTTCTCTCATGCAATCAGAGTTGAGGCAGACAACGCATTTGAACCAAAACTTGGAAAATCGGTTTATACCAACTGATGTAGCACTGATTACCACTCATCTCAGACGACCTACACAAAATCCAAGTAAGACTGCGTTCAGCCAGTATAATCACCACCAAACGATGCAACACAAAGCGGGGATACCGGAGTATCAGAATTCTGATACCCCCATCCCTGTTATCTCACCTAATATTTCGACCAAATGGAGAATTGTCCATGAAAACTGAAGAGTTTAAAAAAATCCTGCTTAACGCGATTGATCGGGAAGTTGATTCCTATGCACTCTATACTGCTCTTGCAGACAAAGTCAAAGACAGTGCACTCAAGAGCACATTCAAAGAATTAGCTCAGGAAGAGACATATCACCGAAAAACGCTCCAGGAATATCTTTCTGGCACAAAGAAGGAACTGAAATTCGATGAGGTCAAGGATTACAAATTATCTAACCTTATCGAGAGCCCATCTCCGTCTTCTGACATGAAACCTCTGGAAGGACTCAAACTCGCGATCAAGAAAGAAGAAGAAGCAATGCAGATGTATGAGAAACTCGCAGATGCAAGTGCTGATTCAGAACAGAAGAAGATCTTCACTGAACTCGCCAAGATGGAGCGGGGACACAAGGCACGACTTGAAGATCTCTATACCAACTCAGCGTTTGTTGAAGCCTGGTAACCTTACCCTCAACCCTTTTTTTGATCAGACGTAATAGAGTTCTTCGCACAGCCTTATCAATTCAGACTCAAACGAGATACCGAGTGCAGATAATCGGTAGTCAATCGAAAAAGATATTGATACCCTCATGTACACAGTATGAGTATGAAAAATATGGAGATGAAGATAGAAGGATCAACCCTGACAATTACGGTAGATCTTTCCAAAGATTTCGGAGAGTCAAAATCAGGCAAATCAATTGTAATCGGTACATCTGAAGGCAATATTTCAATCCCGAACAATGACGACATAAAAATCGGGTTGAATGTTTACCGAAAGAAGGTATAATAGACCCCATCTTTTTATGTAAATTTATAATTCGGGTCACCCCTGTCATCTGAACAATAGATTCTATTTGCGTGGACTACACAACCTGTTCTTTTCTCTGATACTTTTAAAAAAGGTTTCTTCTCTGTTGCGTTGATCTGTACGAATTATACGGACGACATATTTAACCAGGTACAGCAGAGGTCTTCTATCTCAAGCATAGTCATGGAGACAAACCACATTGATCAGGATATCTCACGTTATACAAATTCTCATGATATCGGGATTGCTGGTACTGGGAACCATTTCCGATGGATATGCAGAGTTTATACCAAATATTTCAGACCAGCCAGGTCCGACCTATACATATTCCATCGTTCATCTATCCGATACACAGAATCTCGCCTCTTATTATCCTGATACCTATAATCATACTTTCACGTACCTGGACTCACTGAAAAGTCAGTACAACATATCAGCAATCATCATCACCGGTGATCTGGTTAATAACTATGACAACCTTACCGAATGGCAGACATATGCCAATGCAATAAACAAAACCTCAATTCCAATTTATGTCACTGCAGGTAACCACGATACCAATGCAGGAAAAGATGATCGGAATTATGATATATTCACCGGGAGCAGTGACCGATATTATCTCACCACCGTAAATGATTTTAATCTGGTGGGTATATCCTATGTTAAAAAGACTCTTCCATCCAGTGATCTACAACAAATCAAAACATTTCTTGAAACTTCTCCTTATCAGGTAACTATCATCGCTACCCACTACTACATGGATCCGGACGGAGAATTCTCACGCCTTGGAAGATCGATAAACCAGGATCTGGTTGTCGGCCCGACTATCCTTATGACCGGACATAAACATGTATATTCACCATATATTACCCGAATCCAGGTCGGCTCTTATCCGGTCATTGAAGATCTAGCTGATTTCCAGGATGGAATTAAGGGAC
>NZ_JAJRBM010000454.1 GCF_028679455.1 Methanospirillum sp.
CCTCATGGTAGCACAGCCTGATGGGACCGTGATATATGAAACTGACCAAAGTCAGATTGGTCGATCGGTATGGAATGATCCTGTTTTTCAGTCATCACCCTCACTGCTTGCTTCAGCCGTACATCTTCAGAATGCAAGAGCAGGTTATGATCAATATGAATTTAACCGTAATTCGAGCGATGAATCACCGGTAAAACAGATGGTCTGGACAACAATGGGTCTCCAGGGGACTCCCTGGAGAGTTGTGCTGATCAAACCAGAATCCTAAATCTTTTTTTAACAACCATTCAGGGGTTGTGATTCACCAAAAATGAGTTAAAACAGGGTATCAGGCGTACTTCATAAGTCTTCTTATGTACACCCGTGCCCATATGTATCCGACAATTCCTCCCAGAACATCTCCGATTACTATGCCGTACCAAATTCCATGTTCACCAAACCCGAGAAGTATCCCCAGAATATATGCTGAAGAGGCCATAAAAATTATATTTCTCATAACATTTAGGATCAGAGAGGATACTCCCCGTCCTGTCCCCTGAAAAATTGATGAGGACATGATTCCGGCTGGAACAAATGGATAAAAAATACACATGGTACCCAAAAATCCTGCAATTGCGGGTGCAAGATGAGCACCTTCAGCGGAATAGGTGAAAATGAAGGAAATTTGTGATGCAAAAAGCCAGGTTATTGCACTGATCAGAATTGCAATGCCCATACCCAGCATTATAGAAAAGTTGTGAATGATCGGGAATTTTTCATAATGTCTCCCTCCATATGCTGCTCCGGTCACTGAAATGACCGAGGTTGATATAGCCACAAGTGGGATGATTGCAAACATTACAACTCTCCATCCCGCGGTATACACCGCAACCGCATCGGTACTGGCTACCATCACCAGCATTTCGTTGATAAAAATTGTCAGAAACGACAGAAGAAAAAATTCACAGCTTGCTGGGAGGCCTACAGCAAGAATATCTCTGATGCTTCTTGTCCTGCGAATATCCACGTGAGTAGAGAGAGTGACATACGTATCTTTTTTGATAAAAAACCAGTACAGCAGTACCAGGGTGACCATCACCAGGGAGATGATCATCCCCCAGGCTGCCCCGGCAATACCCATGTGCAGATAATAGATGAGGATTGGATCCAGGATGATGTTCAGAATTGAGGATGCCCCCATCACGTACATGGTCCGTTTGGTATCGCCTTCTGCCCGAAGAATCGCGTATGCAACGTTAGTTAGGAGGATCAGGATTGTTCCTCCAAAGATGATATTTCCATATTCTACGGCAAGGTCCACCGTATTACCTGCACCAAAAAGGAGCAAGAGCGGTCGTGATGCTGCAATCAAGAGAATCGAAATAAGGATCGAAATTGCAATGGTCATCAAAATTGCCTGAACCGCTGCAGTATTTGCCCCTTCCCTATCTCCTGCTCCAATTTTGCGGGAAATGACCGAGGTAGCTCCTGCACCAAGACCACTCCCCAGTCCTATCAACACCATGAACAGAGGAGTGATGAATCCTACTGCTGCGAGTGCATCTGATCCAAGGCCCGCTACCCAGATAGCATTGACCAGATTATAAGTCGACATCAGGAGCATGGCAATGATCATCGGGATGGAAAGTTTCAGAATTGCTGCTTTGGGATCCCCGATGAGCAGGTTCACTCCCTCAGTATTTTCAGATGGATTCATACGCAGTCACCCCTGGTGCAGCATGATCCATATGTTTCATTTCCGTTATCCCGAACCCCCTGTATGCTCGCCGTCGCGACTTTCATGAGAATTTCCCGAAACTGCACCTTATCTGACCCTGTAAGAGTTGTGGATACCGTTTCCTCCCAATTGGCATCGATCCGGATTAAATCCGGGGTGATTTTTCTCCCTTGTTCTGATAGGAAGAGACGGATTGCTCTGCGGTTTTCAGGGTCGATCGTCCGGATTATGTATCCTGCATCCTCAAGTTTTTTTACTGATCTTGCGATAGTACCCCGGTCAATATGAAAATGGCGGGCCAAGGTCTCCTGGGTTACGTTCTGATGTTTCGACAGATACATCATGATGGGAAACTGGCCTGCAGAAATATTGAGGGGTTTGAGCTGGTTGTTAAGAATTATGGACCGGGATCGAGAAATGATCGAGGTTAATGCCCCGATAGGAATGTCATGCTGCAGAAAATTACCTTCAGTCACTCATACAGATAGGTTTTTAATCCATATAATGTTGTCATCACAATAGTTCTCAATTAGAATCATCTGTATAAAAGTACCTAGTGCAGCAGAAACCAACCTCATGTTATATCCGTGCACTCATCAGTTCGGCTTTCCCCTGTTCCGGGTAATTAATGTATACTACTGTATCCTCTGAAACATCTGGCCAGGCTTCATTGCCCGAACAATTTGTAATTTGAATTTCAACCCCTGTAGAGATATTGTATCCGTATATATCCCATTGTTTATTCCGTTCGTCTATCCACACGATAGTATCTCCCGAGATTCTGGGTAGCCATTGCCTCGATGAATCGTTGGTTATCTGAATTTGTTCTCTGGTTGTAAGGTTCTCAAAAAAAACATCAAAATTTCCGTTTTTGTTAGATTGCCAGACAACCCTGCCATCAGATACTGAAGGAAACCATTCTGAAGTAGAGGAATTGGTAATTTCAATCTCCTGATCGGTAGGAAGATAATATGCGTAAATATCTCCTTCTGATTTGGGTCCCCTTCTCCAGTCCTCCCAGACAACCCAGTCCCCGTCAATATCAGGTTGCCATTGTATATCTTCTGCAGAACAGATCATCTTTTCATCTCCGGTAGAAAGGTTGAATAGAGCGATATCCTGTGATCCGTTACGTTCATCAATATACACTACCCTATCACCGAAAATCTGTGGTGTCGTCTCTCGCGAAGAATAATTTGTTATCGATGTCGTCTTTCCGGTGGTAAGATTTTTTAGAAAAATATTCCAGAACCCTGATCGTTTATCCTGCCAGATTACCTTGTCATCATCGATATCTGGCCGGAACTGGTTGCCATCATGATCCGAGAGATCCTGCTGCATACCTGATGAAATGTTGAACATAATGATATCAGCATTATGCAACGTGGTCCTGCTCTCATAAACAACAAGATTATGGTAAATCCGGGGAAAGACCGGTCCATCTGCTTTTTTATCAGGTGATGGATTGTAAGTCTGTTGCAGGATGAGCAGACTTAAGAATATCACGATTCCAATCAGAATCACGATCCCGGTTATCTGGTTCGTATTTTGTCTGTTCATATGTCTGGCTGAATGTGTTTTTTGCGTAGCCAGTATAATAAGAGCCAGATTGGTGGTATACTACTTCCTAAATCATGGCTTTCATATCAAATACGGTTCAATATGCGTTATGGCAAATTCACGGCCTGATGAAGCGGTACAATACCCACTCCCAGGTCCTGGAATTCTTATTGCACTTTCTTCGAGTGGTTGGATAGGATTGCTCTCGCTCATTACGTTTGGAGCAGATGAAGGTTATACATTTCTTGGAATAATTATCATTACCCTTCTATTCAAGTATGCTCTTCTAACAGGTCTTGGAAGGTACACGCTTGCGACCGGAAAAGATATTTTTTTTGGAATCGCTGAAACAGCTGGCCCAAAAAACTGGGCTATCTGGTTGCTTAATGCGATTTATTATTTAGAAATTTTTATGCTGGGATACTCTTCGCTCACCATGGCCCGCTTATGTAATGAACTACTCCATATCTGGATCCCTCCAATAATTATTGTTTTCATCGTTTTCACTGCGATTTTTCTTTTGGTTTCTGTCAATTCCTACTGGTTATTCAGAAAAATTCTGATTGGAGCCATCAGCGTTATCCTGGTAGGTCTTTGTTCTATGCTTCTGTCCATGCCTCTTCCTTCCCATGAAGGGATATTTCTCAAAATTCTGGACCTGAGCACGTTCATGAGTGTGTATGAGTCGTCAATTATTTTAAGCAGTGTAGGTTCCGGTTTTTCACTTCTGTTCTATTCAGTCTGGCTCGTTAATCATATGGGTGGGAGTGTTATCGCTGATAATAAACAGAAGATTTTGGAGAGGATTAAACTTGATGCGGCTTTTGGGATGTCCTCTCTTTTCTTTTTCTGTGTTCTCTACCTATCAGTAGGATATGTATTTTTGTATGAACACGGTCTTGGTGCACCTGAATCTGATCTGACCTTTGAAATTGTTCTGATGGTTATGAATCTTGGCATTTTTGGAAATAGTATTTTTGTCATTGTTTGTTTTGTGGTCTTATTCTGCAGTATGTTTGGAGGGGTATATGGCAGATCACGAGTACTACAGGTAACACTTCCCCGGACGATTCCCGGATTTGTGATGACCAGAGTTACCTACCTGGCTATTACTCTGGTTCTGATCTCTTCGGCATTTGTGTCCCAGTTTTTCTGGTCAATGGAACTCACCAGGAGTTTTATTTCTATCCGGCTTCTTTTCTTCAGTGTCGTGGTTGGAATCCTTATCGGAATTGATCACCGTCTTAACCCTGAAGATCGGGGTTCTTTATGCTGGTATATCATCATGGGAGTAGGGGTGTTGATGTCAGCAATTATTGGGTTGAGTCTGTTATCCTGGATCAGTCCCTGAATTTTGAAACGAAAAAAGTGGGACCAGTTGCTGACGATCCTTTATCTCTGAAACTATGTGGTTGGATATAGATACTAGTTATCCGTACCTGTTCTGTTAGGTTTCCATGCAGCATAAGTATCCTGTTCCAGCAACGCATCCATAAGAACGAGAGCAGCCATAGCTTCTGCTACCGGAACAATTCTTAGGGCAATACAGGGATCATGTCTTCCTCCTACCACAATGGATCTGGGATTGCCAGATTGATCTATTGTGCTTTGAAGGATACATATTGATGGAGTTGGTTTGACTGCAAGCCGGACGAGGATATCCTGCCCGCTTGATATTCCACCCAGGATCCCTCCTGCATTATTTGAGAGATACCCTTCAGGACTCATGGGATCGTTGTGTTCAGATCCGTACATGCGTGCTCCTGCAAAACCTGATCCGATCTCAATCCCTTTTACTCCACCAATACTCATCAGAGCAGCAGCAAGCAGGGCATCGAGTTTTCCGAACACGGGATCCCCAAGTCCTGCCGGACAACCAGTAATAGTCAGACTGATGACCCCCCCTACTGAGTCTCCCCGGTCACGGGCATCTCTGATCTCATGCTCAAAGGTTGCAGGATCGCAGTTACCATGAATCTCAATGATCTTTCCTATAACTGAGATTCCTCTGGTTTTAAGACAGATCGATGCAACTGCTCCTGCTGCGACCCGTCCTGCAGTCTCCCTTCCTGAACTTCGGCCTCCTCCCCGGTGGTCTCTGATTCCATACTTTTCATAATACGTACGATCGGCATGACCTGGGCGATAGAGATCCCGAAGTTGATCATAATCAGAAGATCGGGCTGTTTCACTTTTGATCAGCAATGCAATGGGGGTCCCGAGTGTTTGTCCCTCAAAAACTCCCGAAAGGATCTCAACCAGATCTGATTCACGTCGTGGGGTCACCAGATCTGAACTACCGGGTCTTCTTCTATCAAGAAATGGCTGGATGTCAGCAGGTGATAGGAAAACTCCCGGAGGACATCCGTCAACAACCGCACCGATTGCAGTACCATGGCTCTCTCCAAACGTAGTAATTCTGAACGATCTGCCAAAAGTATTCAGAGTAACCATCTCCGTACGACATCTGCCGGAACATCAATCCCGGTGAGTATTTTGAACTGCTCAATCAATTGGTGAATAAACATTTCAGTTCCTAAAATAACACTGCATCCCCG
>NZ_JAJRBM010000455.1 GCF_028679455.1 Methanospirillum sp.
AATTAAACTCCAAGACAAATCTTGTGGGTACTGCCCAGCAGGAGCCATGTTCAGGACTCCTTACTACTATCGAACAGGTTGTCCGATTCAGAAAAAGCAGCGGATTAAAGATTGTTGGAATCGGGTACACAATTTATCTTGGATCTGAAGCAGAATCTGAAATGCTCCAGGCCGCTGCAGAAGCAGTCTTTGAAGCACACCAGAATGGTATGGTAACCGTTCTCTGGATATATCCCCGGGGAAAAGCAGTGAAGGACGAGAAAGATCCTCATCTTATTGCTGGTGCTGCGGGAGTGGCCGCATGTCTGGGTTCAGACTTTGTAAAAGTAAACCCACCTAAAAAGGAGGGTGCTTCTTCAGTTGAATTGATGAAAGAGGCAACATTGGCAGCCGGAAGAACCCGGGTGGTATGTGCCGGTGGTTCAAGTGTTGATGGCGCGGTATTCCTGAAACAACTCTGGGAGCAGATTCACATCGGGGGGTGCGCAGGAAATGCAACAGGCCGGAACATTCATCAGAAAAGTCTTGATGAAGCAGTCCGGATGTGTAATGCAATCTACGCAATAACGGTACAGGATGCATCCGTTGAAGAGGCTCTTAAGATCTATGAGAAGAAGTGAATCTAATTAAAAAAACATACAATTTTTAGAATAAACAAAAAACGATTTGTTGTTTTGATACCATTACTTCCCTATTTTCATCAGAATCTCTTCGAGTGAAGGATATTTTGATTCAATCCGCTCCACAACTCCTCCGTAACTGGTAATTTGTGATGTGAGCACATTAAGATCCGTAACTGATCTGACTGTTGACATCCAGAGGTTTCCTGATTTTTCTGATCCTTCAGGAATGGTTATGTCCGTATCATCAGCGAGAAGGTACCAGACTTCATATCTGATTGATCCGAATTGTTCCCTCAGTTCAGGCATGGTTCCCCTTATCACCACATCTCCCCGCCTTAGAATCATTACCAAATCACAGATCTCTTCCACCTGATTCAGATTATGGGCAGAGAGGATAATCGTTTTTCCCTTTTCCCTGAGTCCTTTCAGGTATTCGATGATAAACCGGCTGGTCATTGGATCAAGTCCTGATCCAGGTTCATCATAGATGAGGATGGCTGGATCATGGATGAGTGACCGGGCGATTGCGACTTTTCTTTTCATTCCTTTGGATAAGTTCCCAATCCGTTTTCCTTCAGGATTCAATGATAATTGTGATAGGAGGATCGCGGCTCTTGTATCGATTGTCCTCTTATCAAGACCATAAATTTCCCCAAAAAAACGAAGGTAATCGGGAACCAGCATGGTTTCATAGAGGCGGGATTCTTCTGGAAGGTACCCGAGCTGACACTTAATCTGCATCGGATCTGCGAGTATATCTATTCCTCCGATTGTAAGGGTTCCTGAATCGGGTGTTATCAGGCCGGATAGAATCTTTAGCAGAGTTGTTTTCCCTGCACCGTTATGTCCAATGATTCCCAGGATCTGACCTTCATTACAGGTGAAGGATACATCATGAAGAACGGTAACATCCCGATAGCGTTTGGAGAGATGTGTTGCCTCGATCATGCTTCTTCTTCCTGTACCTTGCAAACCATAAAAGATACGCTCATCCCCTGACTGATGATTGATATACCGGGCAGTTCAATCTCTCCTCATTATGCAGGTGCTGCATCAGATGCTTACTCTCTCATATTGGGAGATCAGGCGGTTTTTTACCACGATGAGTCGTGATCTGCTCCCGCTTTCAGTGATTCTCGTGATTCTCCTCCTCCTGGTGAGTGGATTTGCTGCACAACGGGGTATGCATCTGCAGGACGGCCTGTATCAGATTGGGATTGACAGTCCCGCATATTTTGATGTCATCGGGGCTGATACACGCTTTTCCGTATATGATACCAGTAAACTTTCCGGAGTAACTCCAAGAAATGCCGGACTGGATCTGAAGATTGAGATTGGCAATATTCAGCGTTCACCTGGAGAAAAAGGCAAAGCCGCTCAGAAAAGTTTTGAACGAGATTATCAGGCGTATACTGATCGTATCTATCAACAACAGGATGATATTTTTGCAGCATACCCTCTCTGGATTCAGAATGATTATGTAACCAGCGAGTTGAATTTTCTTGCAACCCAAAGTGGAGAACAATTGGGTATTTCTGGAAAAGCATTTTCAGAAGCACCTGAACCTGATCTTCCGATTGAGGAAGTATCCCCTCCGGTGTCATCAATTCCTGCTGATTCTGAAGAATTGCGGATGAGTCTTGCAGAACAGATGACCAAAGATCAGGAACAACTTAACCGGTATACCGGAATATTTTCAAAAAAAGGCACCACCGAGATACCGTACAAGGTTCCCTCCCTTCTTTCCCCTCCTCTTCCGTTTGACACCATCATCTTCATCTTTGTCTTCATCTTTCCGCTCTATTTCTCATCACAATTTTTTATGATGAGTATTATGAATGAACGGACTCTTCGACAGGGGGAAGCGCTTATAGCGGCTCCGATCAGGCCCTCAGTCCTGGTCCTGGGAAAGATGCTACCCTATGCCATGGGGATGATACTGCTTGCTTCAGCAATTCTCCTTGTAGTGCATGTGGAAATTATAGCCATACTTCCGCTCATCCCCATTATTTTCTTTTTTTTATCTTCTGCATTATTTATCGGAATGATCTCACGTAGTTATAAGGAACTCTCATTTATTTCGATTTTCTTCTCTACCATCGCGACTTCGTACCTTTTCTTCCCGAGTCTTTTTGCGAATGTCCACGTGGTTAGTCTGCTCTCCCCAGTCACTCTGGTTGTCTATGTGATACAGGGGACTGGATATACGCTGACCGATTATCTCTATGCTACGTCTCTCTTCTATCTGACCAGTGTGATCCTCTTTGCCATATGTATTCGGAATTTCAGGGAAGAGCAATTGTTCAGTGAGACGAGTATGATTGAAAAGATCACCTCCTATCTGGGTGGGTTGATTATGCCCCGGCACTGGTGGTTTTCTCTCTTCATCATTGGTCTGATCTGTATTCCCTTCGTGCTTATGGCACAGATGATGTACCTGGTACTGCTCTTTAATCTCCCGATGCCTGTATCTTTGATCCTGATTATGGTACTGGCAGCCATGACCGAGGAACTTGCAAAAGGATCAGGTATTATCGCGCTTATCACCGCTATGCCAGGTTTTCTGAATCCCCGAATTCTGGTGATCTCCTCGGCATTACTAGCACTTGGATTTTTGGTGGGAGAAAAATTACTGCTTTTTGTGACAATATCACAGATCTCTGACTCGGTCTTCGGGGCAGCTCTCTTTCTCAACATTGGTATGCTCTGGATGCCGTTTCTTCTTCATCTTGTCGGGGTCGGCATCACCGGTGGATCAGTATTATTCAAGGGACCTAAAGCTTTTCCAATTGGAGTAGCCTTGGCAACCGGTATCCATGTTCTATATAATCTGTATCTGCTCAGGGGGTGGATCTGGTGAATCTGCATCGTACATGGGTGATAACAAAAAAAGAGTTATCGGGTCTGGCAAATGAGAAAACCATTCTATTAGCCATTCTTCTCCAACTTTTCATCGCGCTCTTCTCATCCTTCCTTATGGTAGGGCTTTCAGCGATGTATGATCCTGCAACATATGGAAGTGTCACGGGTATTCGGTACGGAGTTGGCGTTGTGGGTAATGATACTGTCCTGTCTCATCTGCTTGATGAAAATCCTTCTTTCAAGGCATATCAGATGGATCTCCCTAAAGCTCTCGGGGCATTGAAGGAACGAAAACTTGCAGCGGTGATCTGGACTCCTGGAACTCTTCCAGAGGATAAGGATCCGGTTAGCCTTACTCTGTATACGATAAAAAATGATATACAGTCTGCAGTAATTGAGGTAAAACTCAAGGAAATTTTTCTGAAATATGAAAATCTTTTACGGGATGTCAGAAGTGATCGGATCACCAGGCATCCGGTTACCCTTACCGCCTCACGTCCGGTGAGTACAAATACTTTTTATGAATTTATCTATGCGTTGCTCATACCTCTTCTGCTCTTTATGCCTGCCATCATATCTGCCGGGCTTGTTATTGATCTGATAACTGAAGAATATCAGCAGCAGACGCTGGATACCTTGCGGACAACCCCGGCATCATTACATGAGATAGTCTGGGGTAAGATTGCATCCTGTGTTATTCTTATCCCGGTAGAATCAGGACTTTGGCTTGTTTTGCTCAGCCTAAACGGGATCCGGATAGGTTCTCTTCCTGAAATTCTGCTTCAGGTGATCTTTGCTTCTTCTGCTCTCATTCTGGTAGCAGCAGTCTTTGCGCTCTGGTATCGTGACCGGACCAAGGCACAATTTATTTTTTCTACCGCTGCTGTGATCCTTCTTCTGCTCATCCTGGCATTCCCGGGTAACCCTCTCAATATCATTGCGTTGCTGGCTTCCGGATCTCCTGCACCGTTTCATTGGCCGGTATTGTTGATTTTCATCAGTTTCTGTGTCATCCTGTCGGTAATGATCAGAGGTGCGGTGCGAAGAACTGAAGATGGATAATCCTGTTTCGCACCAGCAACGCTTCCGATTTTCGATAGGTTGATGCATGATTTATCGCATATAGGTTATCGTGGCTGATACATACTCATCTTCAGGGTGGACAGAATTAATCCGGGGTAATTCATACGGACGGGAGTTAGCCCGATTCTGGCGTCGTCTTGCTGCATCACTTATAGATCTATTTATCCTTATCCTGATAACCGGGATTGCCGCGACGTATCTTGGTCTCGGTGAAGGATGGCGGATGCTTCTGATGATTATTCGCAGACAGCAGATAGTAACTGATGATGGATCGATAATGACCTCATTCATCCCTATGCCAGTGGGAACTTTTCTTCTGGTAGTCTTCATCCTTA
>NZ_JAJRBM010000456.1 GCF_028679455.1 Methanospirillum sp.
CTGCCAGGTGAACAGAACCGGAGTACCAGATGGCACGAATCTATAGCGATATCACGAAGACAATCGGAAACACCCCGCTTATCAGGTTACACAGGATCACGAAAATCCTGCAGACACAACCGCAACCTCCGACGATCCTGGTAAAGCAGGAATCGAGAAACCCTCTCGGGAGTGTGAAGTGCCGATTAGGGGTTGCCTTGATCGAAGCGGCGGAACATGATGGCCTGATTCGTGATGGGACGACGATCATCGAATCTACCAGCGGGAATACCGGGATTGCTCTTGCGTACGTGTGTGCTGTAAAAGGGTACCACCTGATGATAACCATGCCGGAGTCATTCAGCGGTGAACGGCGTAAATTACTCCGTGCCCTGGGCGCAGAACTCATTCTTACTCCTGCCTCGGAAGGTATGGCTGGGGCGATCAGACGTGCAGAAGAGATACATCGGGAGCACCCTGATGCATTCCTGATTCCACAACAATTTAACAATCCGGCCAATCCTGAGATTCACCGTCGTACCACTGCAGAAGAGATCTGGAATGACACCGACGGTCTTGTGGATATCGTAGTGGCCGGAGCAGGAACCGGAGGTACCATCACCGGTATTGCATCAGTACTCAAGCCAAGAAAACGATCATTTCAGGCGATAGCGGTTGAGGCTGCTAACTCTCCGGTTCTTTCCGGAGGAAAGCCGGGACCTCATAAGATCCAGGGGATCAGTCCCGGGTTCATTCCTGATGTACTCAAGCCTGAACTACTGGATGAGATCATCCCGATTACTGATGAGGAGGCGTATACGATGTGCCGTCGTCTTGCCCGGGAAGAAGGGATTCTTGCAGGACCTTCTTCAGGTGCTGCGGTTGCCGGTGCCATGAAGGTTGCATCGAGACCTGAAAATACGGGAAAACTGATCGTAACCATCCTACCCGATTCAGGGGAGCGGTATCTCTCATCTGATCTTTTTGAGGATCCGGAGTCATGATAGGAACACAGATAAGAGAGGATATCAGGGCCATTCTTGAGAAAGACCCTGCAGCCAGGAGCAGGGTTGAGATATTATTCTGTTATCCCGGACTACATGCACTTGTAGTGCACCGGATTGCACACAAACTCTGGGTCATGGATCACCGGCTGGGTGCACGATTCCTGTCGCATCTATCCCGCTTGTTCACCGGAATCGAGATTCACCCGGGTGCAACGATCGGAAGACGGGTAGTAATCGATCACGGGATGGGTGTCGTCATCGGAGAGACAGCACAAGTGGGTGATGAGGTCCTGCTCTACATGGGGGTGGTTCTGGGAGGGACCACTCTTACAAAAGGGAAACGACATCCAACGCTGAGGAAGGGAGTGGTAATCGGATCCGGAGCAGCAGTGTTAGGACCGATCACAGTTGGTGAGTATGCAAAAGTCGGAGCAGGGGCTGTTGTTGTCCGGGATGTCCCCCCTGGAGCGACCGTTGTGGGGGTTCCAGGGAAGATCGCCGGTCTGGAACGACGGACAACCCAGGATGATATCAGGGATAATGCCATGCCTGACCCGACACTCCGGGTAATCAGCAGGATGCTCGAGCGGCAAAGTGCACTTGAGGAGAAGATCTCAAAACTTGAAACCGATCTGGTCTGTATCAAGCAACTGGCACCAATAACCCCTATCTCTGATCGGGAAGCAGAGATCTGGGCTGCACTCAGACAGATTATCGATCCAGAGATTGGTCATAATGTGGTCGATGTCGGTCTGATCAAAACAATAACTATCACCGGCGAAGAGGTGCATGTTGAGATGGCGTTGAATACCGAATCATGTCCGCTCCTTGATTATCTGGTGAACCAGGTAGAGAACAGGCTTAAACTCATCTGCTGGGTCAGTACCGTGCATGTAGAAGTGATCCACGATCCTTGGGAATCAGCAACATGCCTGAATCCCTTGATCCACCGCAATGGTACCGGGGAACTGGAAAAGAAGCACGAACCATAACCACAAACACCATAACCACATACCTTACCTAAATGAACCTTTGGGAACTACTATCTCAAACACTGCCCCTTTTCTTTCAAGACCGCATTCACTGATAGTTATTCCTGTTGTCCTCAGAATTTCCCTGACAAAAAATAATCCTTCACCCGAACTCTTTCCATGCCCAAGGTCAAAGATTTGTTCTTTTTCATCAGAAGGAATACCTATTCCATTATCGCTGAAAACCAACGTGAGAGAATCTGGTGATCTGATATCAGATACCTCAATTACTGATACACACTGCCCATGCCGGAGAGAATTATCAAACAGATTGTAAAATACACGTTCAAGAAGTGGATCTGCATAAATCTCATACGTACCAAGATTGAGAGTTACGGAAACATCATACTGTTCCATAACTTTTCTGATGATAGACGTTACATCCTGCCATTTCGGTTCATGAGTCCCAAGAACCTGATAGACTTTTGTGAACTCAATTTGAGACTGGATAATTGATACAATCGTGTCTATCTTTTCAAAGGAATCAGAAAAGGAAGATATATCATAATTCCTCCGGATAGTATCCAGATATAACTGAAGGGTATTAACTTTATTGAGAATATCATGCCGGGTAATCCCGGATAATAATTTTAACTGCCGGTTAATCTGTTTGATTGAGTTCTCAGCTTTTTCCCGATCCGTGATATCACGGATGTTGAGTACTTTTCCGATGTGCTGGCTCTGGTGATAATAAGGAGTAATCGTGATCTCATAGATCCTGTCAGTCTTAAACGTTACCACAGTTCTGATTGTATCTATTTGATCCGGATGAAAGTGAAACAATTCAGCATGTACCGATAAATCCCCGGCAGATACCCCGGATATCAGGGTTGATATAGGGGGCAACTGCTCCTGAGGTAGATCAGGAGTAATAAGTCCGAAAATTGACGATGCCGTGTTGTTATAGTTGGTGATGTTTCCCTCCAGATCAACCGTAACAATTCCGTCTGAAGAAGATTCAAGGATAGCATTGGTGAGAGAATGCGACCTTGCAAGGTCAACCGTCCGTTCCTGTACTTGTGTTTCAAGGTGGTCCTGGTACTGTAGTAGTTTATATTGCCCTTCATTTTTGATATTGATGAGTTGGATCACTTTCCCCAATACTACAATAATTAGGAAATTCACGAGGACTATCTGAATTATCTGCGGGATTCCAGGCGATTTTTCATTCCCTGCTATGAAACCCATCCCCGAGAAGACACAAAACATGACACTCACGATGCAGGTAGAAAAGAATAATAGATCTTTATCTGGCGATAAACGGATGAATCCCTTATTTTTCAATACGAAATACAAAATACATGTCAGGGTCATCGCAAGGGTTAACAGGACGTCAATATTTACAAACCCCTCATTATCCCCGACACAGATCTTGATCAGGAAAAGGATTGCAATACATATCCCACCAGAGATTGCACCTCCAAAATACCAGGCAATCGGAATCAGTATTCCATTTAAACCAATTAACCGGGGAGTGTCACCTGACCAGGATACAATAATGGCGATAATTGCTGCAAGACTGAAAGTCAGTCCGGTCAATATCCGGTATACGGGCTTGTTATTAAAATAAATTGAGGATGGGATTACATTATAGATGAGCAGTATCGATATGAGGATGGTAATGTTCTGAAACCATCCATAATAGGTACTTGTCGGTAATAGGAAATCCACCATTTTATTCTCATGATAGGAAAACAGACGGCGTCAACAGATGTTATTCTATAGATACCATGAAGCCTTGCCTGAAAACTATCAGTTCAGGTAAAAATAGCAAGAGTAAGTATTTAACACCTAACCTATCAGGTCGTCTCCTCCCTTCCCTATACCCGAGGATTACCACGACCCCGGTTGGAACTATCTAAATTCATGATTCTTCAGACTTGGATTGATCCCAGATCAGGTCAAGGCCAGAACGAATCAATTCTTTCGAAGATAAGCCGGTAATTCCTATATTTATGAGTTTAATCACTCCAAATAGGATCTGAAACACCATAACCGAATAAAATTCCAGGGGTAAATCCCGTAACTTACCTTCATGAATAGCCTCTTCTGCAATCTGGGTCATCCAGGAAAATTCGGCATGTGCCTCGGTCTTTACCGCCTCAGATATGCTTGGAGAATGACAAAACTGTTCGACAAAGAGGAATTTTTCAGGGTTTGAAACTCCCCAGGTTACAAAGCCCTGAAAACACCCTTCCAGCCGGGTCCTGGGTTCAAGATTCTGATCATCATGACTCCTGATCACCTCTGCCATCTCTCTCTTAATCGTGAGGTAAAGGCTCTCAAACAAGGTATTTTTATCTGGAAAATAATGAAACAGCGTTCCGGTAGAGATCCCTGCTTCTTTACAGATCTGTGAAGTGGGAGTTGCATGAAAACCCTGGGTCGTGAAGAGATGAAGGGCTGTGTTCAGAATTTTCTCCCGGTTTCCAGGAGAAGAACCGGTAGTATCTTCAGGTATCGATCTCATTCATGCTCCTCGTTTATGGATAGTGCCTACAAAAACATGAGTGATTAAATATATAAGCATATTCTGCAACAATCACTCAATTTTTTTGCTGGAGAAGACCATCCTGACTATCGGAATCATTGTACGTGTTCGCAGGCCATCAAGGGTCTTTCCGACTTTTTTCAGTTCATCGGGGATACTGATGTGCTGGGGACAGGCAGTCACACATTTCCCACAATTTCTACAGAGCGATGCACAAGCAGGTGTTCCCCCCATTCCACCCATCAGTTGTATCCCGTACATTGCTCTGGTCATCAGCCGGTTAC
>NZ_JAJRBM010000457.1 GCF_028679455.1 Methanospirillum sp.
ACTTGGTCCGATTGCTGAATATTTGATCCAGATGGGAGGCATCTGACATGTCTGATACCAGACTCCACTCCCGTCATACCACGTCATCAAAAGAGATCTACGCGAGTGCATCGCGAGAGGCGTTCACCAAACTCGATCCACAACTCATGATCAAAAATCCGGTCATGTTTGTGGTAGAGGTGGGAAGTGCCCTCACCACTATCTTCTGGATATTGGCGGTTTTCAAGGTTGGTGATGAATCTGCCTGGTTTGTAGGCATGGTATCGTTCTGGCTCTGGTTCACGGTTATCTTTGCAAATTTTGCCGAAGCTCTCGCAGAAGGGAGAGGAAAGGCTCAAGCCCAGGCATTGCGGCAGATGCGACAAGATACGCAGGCAAACCGGTTACCGAATCATTACAAACCGGTGCTAAATGTAACTCCGGAGGAGTCAATTTGTAAAAATATTTCTTCCTCCGAGCTCAGAAAAGATGATCTCTTCTATGTTGCTGCGGGAGGAATCATACCGGTTGATGGAGAGATTATCCAGGGGATAGCATCAGTCAATGAGAGTGCAATCACCGGTGAGAGTGCTCCGGTTATTCGGGAAGCAGGAGGAGATCGCAGTGCAGTAACCGGTGGAACTACGGTTTTATCAGACTGGCTGGTGGTCAGAGTAACGGCAAATCCAGGTGAAGGATTCTTAGATAAGATGATCTCGCTCATTGAAGGAGCAAAACGTCAGAAGACTCCGAATGAGATTGCATTACATATTCTTCTCATCAGTCTTACCGCAATATTCATCATTGTCTGTGCTACCCTCTATGCCTTTTCGTGGTATAGTGTCAGGGCTTCAGGTTCGGGGACCGTGGTGAGTGCCACGATTCTTATTGCCCTCCTGGTCTGCCTGGCTCCGACCACCATCGGAGGTCTGCTCAGCGCTATCGGTATAGCCGGAATGGATCGGTTGATCCGGAGAAATGTGATAACCACGTCAGGCCGTGCTATCGAAGCAGCGGGAGATGTGGATGTGCTTCTTCTTGACAAGACGGGAACCATTACTCTTGGAAACCGCGAAGCGGTTGAACTCATGTCGGTTGACGGGACCGGGATCACTGAACTCGCTGAAGTTGCACAACTTGCTTCCCTGGCTGATGAAACACCCGAAGGGCGAAGTATTGTAGTTCTGGCAAAAGAAAAGTACGGGCTTCGGGGAAGGACCGTCGGTGCTCATGATGATGCTCCCGAGATGCAGTTTATCCCGTTTTCCAGTCATACCCGCATGAGCGGAGTCATTTATAACCAGACAGAAATACGCAAAGGAGCCGCAGAGGCAGTTTTCGCGTACATGAAAGCAGCGGGTCACCAGGTATCTGAGGATCTTATTGCAAAAGTCGATACGATATCTCGGTCCGGTGGAACCCCGCTCGTAGTGACGAAGAATGGGAAAGCACTCGGCGTAATATATCTGAAAGATATCGTCAAAGGTGGGATTAAAGAGCGGTTTGCACAATTACGACATATGGGTATCAAGACCATCATGATCACCGGTGATAACCGGCTTACCGCTGCAACGATTGCGGCTGAAGCCGGTGTCGATGATTTCCTTGCAGAAGCGACTCCGGAAAGCAAATTGCGACTCATCAGGGAGTATCAAGAGGGGGGAAGACTGGTGGCCATGACCGGGGATGGTACCAATGACGCTCCAGCTCTCGCCCAGGCCGATGTGGCAGTTGCGATGAACACGGGCACTCAACCAGCCAGAGAAGCCGCAAATATGGTTGATCTCGATAGTAACCCTACCAAACTGATAGAAATTGTCGAGATTGGAAAACAACTGCTCATGACCAGAGGGGCTCTTACCACGTTCAGTATTGCGAACGATATTGCCAAGTATTTTGCCATTATCCCTGCTGCATTTATTGGAACCTACCCGGCTCTAGCAGCACTCAATATTATGGGTCTTCACCAGGCGATCCTTTCAGCAGTAATTTTTAATGCACTTATCATCGTAGTTCTCATCCCACTCGCTCTTCGGGGAGTGAAGTATAAACCGATGACCGCTGATGAAGCGCTTCGGAATAATATTTTGATTTATGGAATCGGAGGAGTTATTGCTCCATTTATCGGCATTAAACTCATAGACATGATCTTTGTCATGTTCGGCATGGGATGATAATGGATGATGGAAGGCCTGACCCGGATGTATTACTCAGTCAGATTCAGAAAGACGTAATCCGTGAAAAACGGGGAAAATTAAAAATTTTTCTCGGATATGCAGCAGGAGTAGGGAAGACCTACGGGATGCTGAAAGCGGCTCATGAACGTCTTGCCGAGGGGGTCAATGTTAGGATCGGGTATGTGGAGACCCATGGAAGATCAGAAACAGATGCCCTTATTCAAGGCCTTCCCATTATTCCTCGCCTTTGTGTTCGCTATAAAACAACAACTCTCTTTGAGATGGATCTTGATGCAATCCTCGTGCAGCATCCTGAACTGGTTCTCGTTGACGAACTTGCCCACACTAATTCCCCTGAATCACGGCATTCAAAACGATATCAGGATGTTGAAGAGATACTACAGGCAGGGATAGACGTCTATACCACTCTCAATATTCAGCATCTGGAGAGTCTACGCGATGTGGTAGCACAGATAACATCCGTAATCGTAAAGGAGACCATTCCTGATCGGATCCTTGATGATGCTGACGAGATAGAACTCATGGACATTCCCCCGCCTGAACTTCGGGCCAGGCTGGCTGATGGAAAGGTCTATGTCCCAGATATGGCTACCCGGGCAGTTGAGCAATTTTTTAATGAAGGAAATCTCTTTGCCCTTCGTGAATTATCCCTTCGAAAAACAGCGGACCGGGTAGATAATCAGATGCTTGAGTACATGCAGACCCGGTCAATTCCCGGACCATGGTCGGTTTCTGAACACCTTCTCGTCTCTATCGGACCGAGCCCGCTTTCTGAAAAACTGATCAGAAGAACAAAACGACAGGCAGACCGTATCAATTCTGATTGGTGGGCAGTGTATGTCGAAACTCCAATGCATCACCGCCTTTCAAAGTCGGCTAAAGAACATCTCTGGAAGAACATCAAGCTTGCTGAAAGCCTTGGAGGGAAGACTGAAACGCTTTTCGGCCTTAATATCCCGGATACGTTGATCGAGTATGCAAAAAAGCATAACATTACCCGGATCATCATCGGTAAGACACTTCGTCCCCGGTGGAAAGAGATTGTTTTTGGATCGATCGTCGACCAGATGATTCATAAAAGTGGGGATATTGATGTATATGTTGTCAGCACTGCTGACAAAGAAATCAAAAATATATCCTATTCAGATGAGGCATTTATTCCGGTCATTTTACCCGGGAGGTATCTGGAGAGTCTGGTTCTTGTTAGCTTTGTAACAATTCTGGGAGAACTGACAAAGAATTTCATATCACAGACGAACCTGATGATGTTTTACCTGATTGCAGTAGTAATTGCCGCATTTCGCCGGGGTTTATATCTTGCAATCTTCACTTCAATCATCGGGGTTCTCATGTTTGATTTTTTCCTAGTGGCCCCTTATTATACATTCAGAGTTTCAGATACGCAATATCTCATAACCTTTATCGGAATGATTCTGGTTGGCATTGTCATCAGTATCCTGATCTCAAAGGCTCAGGACTTTGCGATCTCAGCACATTCCCGTGAGAAAGAGAATGCAATGCTCTATAATCTCGCAAAAAAACTCACCGGAGCCGCTGATCTGGCATCGGTAATTTCTGCGGTAATATCGAAGATCGAAGAGAACTTTAACTGGCAGGCGGTAATTTTCATGCCTGATAATCAATCTCTTAAGATCCAGGGTTCCTCCAAGGATTTGTTCATCAATGAAGATGAGGTGGCAGTTGCCCTGTGGGCGTTCTCGAAAGGTATCGTTGCCGGGTATGACACTGATACTCTGCATGCTTCACGCTTGCGATTCATTCCGATGAAAAGTCGAAACGGGATTCTCGGAGTATTAGGGATAAAACCAGAAGAGGTTGATGGAGTAATCTCCCCGGATGAAGGAAGAGTTCTTGAAATATTTGCAGATCTGACCGCTCTCGCGATAGAACGGTTTTCAGGATAAGTTATCAATAAATGAAGGTTTTTCTTCGTTTCAGAAGGGTAAGTCCAGTTTCAATTATCTGTGTCCAGAGTAGATCATAGTCCTACATTTATCGTGTTATTTCGATATCCTCTAGCTGAAATGCAGCAATGATCTCTCTGGGCACCGGTGTTGGCGAGGTGATCGTATGGATCGGATCCTGATCTGGTTAGGTCTTTCAGTCTCCGAAGAACTGGTTTGTGAACGCTACCGTAAGCGGTACTGCTCTCATGTGGTGGGACATCTTGCGAACCTGAAAATTTCTGATATATCATCGGTGTCTGCCAAGCATCGGAACCGCAGTAATATTCAAAAAAAGGGCGTGATGGTTCTCATCAGACTCAATGTATGAAGATGCAAAGCATTTTCATGACAAAGGAACCCGATTCGGGTTATCGTCCCCGGGGTCCACCCATTCCCGGTCCCTGTCCGGGTGACTGTGGGCCGAAGGGTTGATTTCCTGGTCCCTGATATGGTGAATTATATGGCATGCGTTGGTCTAACGGAGGAAGGCCGCTATAATCGTTAGAGAGGGTGGTTGCCCGCTGATATGCATCTCTTGCTTCGTTATAAAGTCCCAGTTTCTGATATACATTCCCGAGGTTGTTCCATGCTTCCACATATCGCGGATTAATGAGAACAGCTCGTTTGAATGCTAGCATGGCATCGTTGTATCTGCCAACTTCTGTGTAGGTCACCCCGAGATTATTCCATGCTTCAGCATAGTCAGGGTTGATGGCAACTGCATTCATGTAAGCAGTTATTGCATCGTCATACTCTCCTCCGCTGTAGTAT
>NZ_JAJRBM010000458.1 GCF_028679455.1 Methanospirillum sp.
AATCGAGTGATTGTATCATTGCATTGGGAGTGCTGCTAACTGATGTAGATATTGGAGCAAATACTGCCGTTCTTGATCCTGGTGTCATGCTCTCTCTTACAGATGATGGTTGTACGATTGGTAGCCAGTCATTCCCGGTCCAGGGCCTTATGTTATTACCGGACATTGTTAAGCAGGAACTCATGCTCCATGACATTGCCGGCTGTCCGACTTCTGTCAGAGACCGATTACCTGATTTTGTGCCAACGGGTGCAAAGGTCTCTCCGGAAAACCTTGTTCTAGCACTCAATTCTCTTATTGATGATAAAACGATCCTGATTACTGAGGTAGGGGATGCGGTAATGATGTCCCTGGATATCACCATCAGACGGTCAGGCGGATTTTTGAGCACTGCATACTACTCCTCACTCGGGTTTGGGGTTCCGGCTGGTATAGGAATCCAGACTGCAAACCCTGATATCAGACCTCTCGTGTTATCAGGGGATGGTGCATTTCAGATGACCGGGATGGAACTCTCAACCGCATGCCGGTATCATATGAATCCAATTGTGATTGTCCTTAATAACAGCGGATTTGGAACCGAGCGGCCTATGATTGACGGCTTATTTAATGATGTCGCACCATGGGCCTATCATAAAATTCCGGAGATTATTGGATCCGGGAAGGGGTATCTTGTTCAGAAAGATACTGAATTGGCCGTTGCTCTGAAAGAAGCCTATGGCTCTCCAGAACTTTCTATTATCGAGGTACTACTTGACCAGCATGATATCTCTCCTCAGCTTCGAAGACTGTGTTCGCATTTTTCACAAGAGGTAAAACAGAATAAACAGGCTTGATAGTATCATTCACATGCAAATTTTTGTTAATTAATTCTGGAAAAGTAGAGACACCCAGGATGTTTATTTCTCTAGGATTATTTGTTATCCGGAGCTTCACAATGGTATGCTCCTCCCGGATGTGAATCAGGGACTTGAAATGCCGCCCAATATCAGGATTGCCAGGAACCGGATGATGATTCCAGCCCACATGATGCCGAAGCTGATATCCATGATACTATCGGAGTCGATCTGTATTCTGAAGATCGATGAGATCCCGCTACAAGTGCGAGTACCATCCCGATGATGATTTCAATTCCGATGTAATTCCAGGATCTCCGGTCCCTGAACACAAGATAAAGTTCACTGGACAGCAAGAGGATGAGTTTTCTGTACCAGATGTGGTCCTGGATAAAGTGAATGCAGAAGAGAGGATCAGATATTGGTTGTACCGTTTGTTTCGGTACCGGAACAATCATTAGGCCTTTCGCTCAGACATCTCATATAATGTTGCCTTTCGTAGGTGATGAGATGGGTACAATTATGGATCGATACGAAACGAACCTTTGGGAATAATAATCTCAAACCTGACTCCTGAACCCGGAATCCCGGTCTCCCGGATCGAAATACCGGTGAGAGCGAGGATCTCACGTGCCAGAAACAATCCAAATCCGGTATGTTTTCCATACCCCCGGGTAAAGATCAGTTCCTTCTCTTCATCAGCGACTCCGACACCGTTATCTTCCCAGAGGATAGTCAGATTATTTCCTGATTCATGTGCCGAGACCCTGATCTCAGTCACCTTTTCACCATGACGAATCGAATTATCGAGCAAGGTTGAAAAGATAGTTTTTACTAACGGATCGACAAGAATTGAAACTGTATGAATCACGAGATCGTAGGTAACCGGAAGAGGAGCAGATGAATCGGGAAGAATCGAACTCAACGGTATCCAAACAGGTTTTTCAGCTCCTATCTCCTGGAATATCTGGGTAAATTCAATTCTGGATTGAATTATCCGGATCTCTTTTTCCATGTTATCCAGATATTCAGAGAATTCTGGGCCTGGGGAATTCATCCGGGCCAAATCAAGGTGCAGATACAGTGCTGAAAGATTGTTGAGGATATCATGTCTGGTAACACCGGTAAGGAGATTGATCTGCCGATATGCCCTTTCAAGCGCTCTCTCTCCATTTTTCCGTTCGGTAATATCCTGATTTGCACCGTAGGTACGAATAATTCGGCCGTCACTATCTCTGATAACGACCATTCCCACAAGAATATTCCTGATCTCTCCATCACGGCGAATAATACGATGTTCAATATAGGTCACTGCATCAGGATCCGGGTTTTCCAATCCTTTCTTTACTTCGGATAAGGCACATTCACGATCATCTGGATGAATAAATTCTTCCGAATATCGCTGTGTAGATAATTGAGTTCCCCCTTCACGCTCCGCAGAAGTGCCATACATGGCATAAAAACGGTCATCAAACGTGAATACATAGGTAAGGGCGTCACATTCCCAATGTACCACATGTACCAGATTCATGGCTGTTGCAAGTTTCTTTTGATAGGTATCGAGACGTGATATCAGATTATTAGCCCGGTTATATTCTACCGCCTGACGAATTTTATGAGTCAACTCCGCAAAAAGGGAGATCGGATCTCCTCCTTTCTGAACATAAAAATTCGCCCCGTTATTGATAGCCTCAATAACCACTTCTTCCCTTCCCCGGCCGGTAAAGAGAATAAAGGGGATCCCGGTATCTCTCTTTCTGATCTCCTTGAGAAAGTTAATTCCATCCATTCCTGGCATCTGGTAGTCTGATACAATTGCGTCATATCTCAGAATATCAGGGGATTTTAACGCTTTTATGGCGGATGAATGTGTGTGTACCTTAAATCCTCCGGTTTTTTCGATGAAGATCTTCCCAGTATCGAGTAGATCCCGTTCATCATCTACATACAGAATTACATATTGTTCCGGGTATGATACCGAAAGATCTACTCCGGGCATAGAATCAACATAACGTCTGTATGGATATATATTGCGATGGTCATCAGTACTGGCGGGGATTACCTGTGGTGATATGATATCAGTACCAACGACTTTTTTAACAGATCGTCCGATTATGGCAGAAATCGCGATCTCCTGGAGGAGAGTATGAATGTGTATCGTATGTTATCCTTTCATCAGTATTGGAAGCGTTATCGTCTCCCGGCAAAGCACCGGACCCATTGGGTTTTAATAATTACCATCCTTATGATACGAAGAGATGGTCAGGATCTCAAAGATTCGAAATATCGTCGAGGGTAATTATGTATCTTCTCTTCCTTCATTACAAAAAAGATCTTCAGGTGATTGACTCTTATATTCCGGACCATACCAAGTATCTGCAAAAATACTACGATCTCGGGAACTTCCTCCTCTCCGGTAGAAGAATTCCCAGGACCGGCGGTGTTATCATCGCCATAGCCGAAAATGAAGAAGCGCTACTGGCAATCATCAAAGAGGATCCCTTCTGTATTTATGATGTGGCCGAGTATGAGATTATACCGTTCATCGCCTCTATGACAACCTAACTTTGCCATTAACAAGAAATATATGTGTTCTTAGTGATGTTTGAATCGACCAAAATGCAAACAAAACTAAGAACTAATGAACTAGAGCCGAATGAAAATATATCCTTTCCT
>NZ_JAJRBM010000459.1 GCF_028679455.1 Methanospirillum sp.
AAAACCATCCGGGTTATTTCACAGGATGGAATTTCATCAGGTTCTGTTGGTTCAATAATTGTCTCATCAATACCTACCGGATCACAGGTTCGAATTGGGGAAGATGTGCGGGGAAAAACACCACTCACGATTCCTGATTTAATGCCTGCTACCTATGACCTGAGTGTCTCTTCTCCTGAATACAAAACCAAATTCACACAGGTAAAGGTTGAAGCGGGTTCGGTTAGCAGACTCAGGGTTGATCTGACCAGTACAAATAAAACCGAGATCTCCATTGAAAAGGACGAACGATACACGCTACTTGGATTTTTGAAAGCAAATCTCCCTCTTCTGATCCTCACTATCGCAATCCTGTTCTTTGGGCTGCAGATGCTGATGATGGACACAAAACGGTTTCCCGAGAAACATCCGCTCAAGCTGCTCGTCCGCCCGATAACCTTTGTCCCGGTAAACTTTGAAGGAAAAAGTACTTCACGCAAATCAGGTCTCAAAGGCAAATCAGCCGGCTCTGATGGGTCAGGTTCCGGTATCGGGGAAACCGGGACAAAGCGTGGGGCTGCCGGGGGTACGAAAACATCAGGGCAGACAAAATCACGTTCTGATGAACTGAAAGATAAAAAGCCGGGATCAGGCGAGAAGAAAGATCGGAAGGGTTTGAAAGGAGAAGATGCCGAAGATCTGAAGGTTACTGATGTTGATCAGCAGTATCAGGATATTTCTAATCCGTTTGGATTCCCTGACGGGTTGAAAGACCGATATGAACCCCTTGGTGTGGCTGGAGATGACCCCTATGCCCGGGTATTCAAGGTCAGAAAAAAAGATAACGGAAGCATTCGCGCCCTGAAGGTCTCTCATGCCAAACATGCAACGAGTGAGATCCTCCAGAAAGAAGCGTCGGTCTGGAAAAACATCCGCCATCCCAATATCGTGCGGTTGTATATGGCTGAATTTGAAGAGGAACTCACGTTTCTTGATCTGGAATTTCTTGAGGGCATCCGGTATCGGGGAGGAGCGCTCACCTCTCTGTCAGCCTTACCCAAACCGATTCGGGAGAAGTATGCAGTCTCGCTGATACGTGATGTTGCTGCAGGTCTCAAGTTCACTCATGGTCTGGGAATCAGGCATTATCATCTGCAGGCAGGAGATATTCTGCTAACCCCAAAGATGCAGGCAAAGATCTCGGGTTATGCCAGGGGTAAGAATGAACTCGGATTCGCGGTGCCCGAATCTGATACGCGAGAGGTGACCGCAGCGTATATTGCTCCTGAACAGAAGGATGAAGTGGTTTTTGGGAATCCGGGACGAAAGACTGACATCTATCAACTCGGGGTGATCTTTTATGAACTCCTGACCGGGTCTCTCCCATACTCAAGGCAGACTGCTGACCGGGCAACCGTTGAGTGGCATGAAAAGGATGTCAGGTTGATTCTGCCTTCTGAAATCAGGAGTGACCTTGCCCGTTATGATCATATCCTGTCACGAATGCTTGCGGTTGAGAAAAAATTGCGATATGCAACCGTAGAAGAGTTTCTAACTGATCTCGATGCTCTTCCCTCAGTCTAATCAGATCCATCGTTGATGAACCGATATGTAGATATCTTTTCATGTGAATCTGATTGATTAAGAATAAATATGCCCCGAATCCCGGTTTTTGTAACCCTTATCCTGCTCTCCCTTATGCTGCTGGTTTTTGTGGCTGGTGCAGAGGAGCAGTATTCTGATTATTCCGACGTGGGTTTTGGGCTTTCATATGTCAAAGATACGATACCTGACCGGTTAGAGCCTGGCCGTTCGTATCCGGTGCTGGTGACCTTTAGGAATAGCGGACTGGTGTCCTGGGACCGGAAAAATCACCGCATTGGAATGGTTTATGGAGGAAACCTCACCGAAGTGGTAGCCCTTCCTTCTTTTGTTGAAATTTCTGAGAAAGCACCTGTTTTTCCCGGCAAAGAAGTCTCGTTTGCACTGACTCTTCTCCCGGTTGCGCTTCCCGGTGACTATACCATCTCATTTTATGTAGCCTTTCAGACTGCACAGGGTGAGAAGAGAGTCACCGAAGTCTGGTCTAAAAAGATAATTATTGTTCCGACCGACGGGGTTTCATCACCGCTGAACGGCTCGATTAGTGTTGACAGTGTGTATTCTGATCTCTCGATCTCACTGAATGGGCAAACGATGGGCACCACTCCCTGTATTATTCCTGATCTAAAACCAGGTTCGTATGACCTTATCGTAAGTGGGATCGTGTCCCGGACTATTCCGGTACACGTTGAGAAGAGCACGCTTTCACGGGTATTTATTGGAAATGTAACGGTTGAGCCTGTCATTGATCTGAAGAAGATCAACGTAGTATCCAACGGGACACTGTTTGAGTATCTCGAAGCAAATATCCCCCTGGTTGGTATTGTCTCGCTGCTTATTGTTGGTTGTATCGCACTAATGGTCCGAGGTGTTCGTCTCCGAAGAAAGCAGGAGTCTGAAGATAAAGAGAATCTGGAGACAATGGGTACCAAACGGCAGTTGGACGGGGCATCATCGCTGGAGGAAAAAGACCTGCTGGACAAGTACCATTCACATCCATCCCTTCTTGAGCAGGCATCTCCGGGTTCTGATCCCGGGTCTGGTTCAGATGCAGGTCCGAAGGTCATTGATGTTGCAGTAGGCGGGATGAAGAACGTACGGAAATTTTCCCGCGACATGTTGGATAAAAATCGTCCAGACCAGGAAAAAGGGCAATCTGGCGGTTTGGGTATTTCGCCAGGTAAAGAGGACACTGCCTTACAACCGGTAACGATCTCATTAGATCGTCTTGAGGTCAGACCACGATCTGCAGTGGCTCATTTCTCTGCCCTGAACCAATCAAAGGAATCCCTTTCGGTTGAAGGGGTATCACTAGGGCCGGGAATGTCAGCCCTGGTGCCGGTTGAGGTTACAGAGCCGGATACTGATGAGTACGAGATGACCATCTCCCTCAAGGTTCTCTCCCAAAAAGGTCAGGAATTTTTCCGGTATATGCAGATCCCCTATAATCGGGGAGTAGCTCTGCTTGCCCGTGGGATGATGGAGAAAGCGTATGAATATTTCCAGCAGTTCGTTCGGAAACAGCCAGGACATATCGATGCTCTCATCAGGCAGGCCGGGGTTCTTCTCACCTGGGGTCTTGAAGAGGAGGCTGAGGCACTGCTCAATGAGGTACTGGCAGTGGATCCAAATCAGGCAGAAGCGCTGGAGATATTGAAACAGATTGCTGCCAAAAAAGAGAAACGGATACAGGAGAAGAAAAAAGAAGTTGAAAGACCGAAAATACCCGGGTTTCCCGATTCTCTTAACGATAGGTATACTCCTATACGACTCCTCGGAAAGGATGCATTTGCCTCTATTATTCTTGCTCTTCGCAATGACACCGGGGAACTCCGTGCTCTGAAGATTGCACATGAAGGTGCTGACGTTGGCTCCTCCCTCTTCACCGAGATATCCGTATTATACCAGTTAAAGCATCCCAATGTGCTCAAAATGTTTCGTGCTGAATTCACTCCAGCCCTCTTCCTTGAACTTGAGTATGCATCCGGAATTCAATGCTCTAACAGGTTATGTCGGACACTGAGTGACCTTGAACATCCGGTTCCTGAAGAGGCAATGGTCGTGATTATTGAGCAGATTGCGTTGGGACTTTCATACCTGCATCAGAAAGGTGTCAGGCATTACCACCTTTCTCCTCGTCATATTCTGCTGGATGAGCCGATGACCCCGAAGATATCAGGGATTATCCAGGAATCGGTCTCACGAAGTGGAACTGAAACTGTGTCTCCTGCTCTCTGTTTGGCCCCCGAACAGATCTCCCGGGAAAAATTTGGGAAACTCGGAAAAAGAACCGACATTTTCCAACTTGGAGCAGTCTGGTACTGGCTGATGACTGGAAAAACACCCTACCCGGATGGTTCAGTTTCCAATGACGGTGAGGGGGGCTTTGTGTCTGGAGTATATCTCCCGCTGGGTCTTACTCACCCGGGGTATTCCCAATATGATCCATTGCTGAAAAAAATGCTGGCACTCGATAAACACGATAGATATAGTTCTGTGGATGAATTCATAGCCGAATTGAAAGGATTGGGTCTGCAGGATGAAAGTGTAGATCTCCAAAATGAGTCCTGATCTATTTTGGACCAACTCTTCCCGATCTATTTGTTTGGTGTAATCTTCCTGCAATTCTTCGGTCATCTTATCAACCGTTAATGCAGGGTGTAATTCAACTGTTAGGTTTAGAACACCCGCAAGAGTTCACTTTTGCCTTGGAGGTGATCAATTTTATGTTGACCGGTTCTGATGCTGATATCTGGTTACCGCTCCCATCATTAGTTCCCGAATTGTGTATAACAGGGATTGAAACCGTCAGATCATACTCTCCCGTGGGGACACCTGTGGGAACGAGGTAATCGGGGTTTATCATCCGCTCTTCTCCACCTTTTAGTGGTGATATCTGGCTGTTTTTAGATATTAACAGGTAATCCCCGAGCATCGCCTTTATCTGCACCTGCTCTGTGGAATCATCAGCAGACCCGTTATTCCGGATGGATATATTGGGATGTATTGAAGTTCCCGGCTCAATCCAGGAGGTCTGTACTGGTAGTGTTACGGTAACAATCTCGTAATCAGGCCCTGCTGCCTGAGTTGTCGTGGTCTGATTCAGATCAGGTGTGGTGGATGCTGATCCGATAGTTACGATAACAAAAAATGTCATTAGAAATAGAAACTTGACCGGACCGGTGATAAAAGAGACCTCTGATAGCTTCATTCAATGAGCATTATACTATATTCCTTATTAAATCAATTCCTTACCCTACCATTATCGGGGGCATGGTACCTCGTGTTTACCTGGATTCTGGGGGGAGAATGCCAGGAGGTTTTCCCGAGTGAGTTCCCTGGATACAGCCCCGTCCGGATAATATCTTGTAAACCTTCCATCCCGCTTTACCTGGATCAACTGCTCATCTATTAAACTCTGTACACTCCGGGTTACCGTAGGTCCTGCTACTCCGAGATGCAGCGCAAGATCTCCTCTTGTAAGACCTGGTTCTTTCATAATGATCCGGAGAATCCGGGAACTAGCGGCTGTCAGCATCCGTGAAATTAGAATTCGCTCTTGTCGTGAGTATCTTCCATGATTTTCAAAGTAATGACTGACACCCCC
>NZ_JAJRBM010000460.1 GCF_028679455.1 Methanospirillum sp.
ATTCAGGATCAGATTGGAGACCTCCTGAATACTGGCGGTCACCTCTTCCACTGATGCTGCCTGCTCTTCAGAGGCTGAAGCCACATCGACAGTATTACGGTTGATCTGCTCGATAGTCGCCGCGATATTATTGAATGCGGTCAGAGTCTCCTCCAGGGCATTACTCCCTTCCATTACTGCGGTCGTGGATTTTCCCATCGCTTCGGTCGCCTGTTTGGCTTTGGTCTGGAGCGTGGCTATCATATCTGCGATATTTTCAGCTGACTTTCGTGAGTCCTGGGCAAGTGACTTGACCTCAGCAGCCACCACAGCAAATCCTCTGCCTGCGTCCCCTGCCCGTGCAGCTTCTATCGCAGCATTCAGGGCAAGGAGATTTGTCTGGCTTGCAATATCAGAGATAAGTCGGACAATCTTGCCTATTTCATCCATCTGAGCGTTGATACCACCGACGATAGAATCAACCTCTTCAGCAGAGACCGTGATATCACCCATCGCCTTCTCTGACCGCATGGCAAGTTCAATACCACTTTTAGCCAGACTATTTGCTTCGTTAGACGCAACTGAGACCGATTCGGCTTTTCGTGAAACCGAACCCACGGTCTCGTTCAGATCTTCCATCGCCCGCAATACCTGGGAGATACCGTCTCCTCCCTGATCTGCATTCTGGCTTACTTTTCCTGCATTGGTTGCAATCTGTTGGGCTCCGGCCACAACCTCTTCAATACTAGCAGTTGCCTCTTCTGCACTCGCTGCCAGTTCACTTACATTCTTCGTGATCAGGGCCACTGCACCCGACACCTGGATACCGATATTATTCAATGCCTCCTTAAAGGGAATCCAGTCACCTATCACCACAAGGGATGGGGAAACCCGATCCGAGAAGTCGTACCTGGAATAACTCGTAGAAACCCGTAAGGCTTCATTAACCGGTTCAATAACGCTTTCCAGTGTTCGATTCAATCCCTCAACGATCTTCCTGAATTCTCCCTTATGCCTGGAGACATCTGCCCGTGCCTTCAGATCACCCTGTGTGGCTTTCCTGGCTAGATCATCTGTATCCTGAATCAGAGTCTGAAGAGCAGACAATAGTGTTCCGATATTCTGGTTGATCGCTTCAAACATAACCTTCGCTTGTTCAGAATACTTATCAGACTCTGTTATCTGCATATCCAGCGTAAAGTTTCCTTCACTGAGCTGGACAAAATTTTGAGAGAGACGGTTCACTTCCTTCTGAAGAAACTCTATCAGCCGTATCTGTTCGGTCATGTCCTGGACCGTCTCCACATACCCGACTGTATCACCATTCATATTTAGGATCGGAGCGGTAGTCTGTTTATCTGAAGAGCCCATCCAGTCAAAGAAGGTTTCGTTCTTTCCGGAGGTCCGGAGTTGATGGATTCCACATTGATCTGTCTTACATATACTCGCATTTGCTGTGCTGCATGGCGCACCATACGCCGAGCATCTATCCTTGATTGCTTTGTTTTTGACGAGAATCTGCTCGAAGGTCTTGTTCATATACTTCCATTTCATATCCAGATCAGTGACATGGATCGGGAACGGTACTGCATCAAGGATCGATTCATAATATGCAATCATATCCATCAGTTCGGTGAGATCTGAAAATATCTCGATAAACCTGACAACAGTTCCCTTCTTGTCGAGAATTGGAATATAAATATAATTCAGATGCTTTATTCCGGCGGGAGTTTCGGCTACAATTTTTCCATGTACTGATTTTTTACTTTCAAGTGAATCCTTTATTGTCAGACCTTCCCGTTTCATCACCTTGATATCACTCAGTTTCATCTTGAGGGCCTGGTCATAACTATATCCCATGATCTGCAAGAATGCCGGGTTTACTTCGGTGATACTCAGATCCGGATTCATCATGAGGATTGCATGAGGATTCTCACGAATCATCGCTCCAATCTCTTCGACATACGCTACCTGATCTGATATATCAATATACATCGCTACCACCCGGAGCAGATCACCGTTTGCATTGAAGACCGGAATGTAGACAAAATCCATCACTTTTACTGCCCAGTCAAAATCAACTACCAGCCTTCCTTTTCCAGATTTTTTAGAATTGATAGCATCAGCTAAAGACTGCCCTTCACGCTCCAGAATTTTGAAATCCTGAATCTTTTTCGAGAGCAGTACTTCTTCAGACATATGGGATACAGCCAGGAATGAAGGATTAACGGATAGGATTTGCCCGGATGGATCAAACGAGATGATAGAGGCAGGATTTTCAGCGATCAGGGAGTCTGACTCATGTATCTTCTCAAATAGTTCAGAGAGATCAGCAAATATATCATATATCAGGATAAGGTTCCCGTCAGCATCAAAGACCGGTACATAGGAGTATTGCATATGCTTGATGCCGTTAGGAAAATCAACCACAATTTTTCCGGTGACACATGTTTTGGTTCTGATGGCTTCATCAGCAGTCGGGCCGTCACGCCTGATAATTTTAAACTCTTTAAGTGCTCTCCCAATCCATTCCTCCTTTTTATACCCGGATATCCGTAAAAATGCAGGATTCACATCAGCAATGGTAAGATCCGGATTCAGCTTGAGAAGAGCATACGGATTTTCCTGGATAAGGGCATTATTTTCCTCAGCTCTGACCTGGTCGGTCATATCAGTGATCGTGACCATCAGACATGGCTCATCGTCATATCTGATGGTACTGAGGGTTACCCGGGCGGGAAAGAGGGTTCCCTGCAAGGTGACATGATCCCAGTAAAACGTGATTGAACCGGTCTCATGAGCCTTTTTTAGTAATACTAGCGACTCAGACCCTGAATCCTTTCCAGTTCTCTGTTTTGGGGGAGAAAGGATACCCGGTAGTTTTCCGATGATATCATCCGGGCTTGTTGCATGAAATATCCTGAGTGACTCTTTATTGCAGTCAATAAACTGTCCTTTCGGACCAATGATAAGGGTTGCAACCGGGACAGCATCGATGATCGCCTGGAGCGATCTTGAATTGGTGGTTCTGACTACAGACTGGTTTGTTTCGGTCATGATATCCTCCTTCACATTACCGATGTCACAAATTAATTGAAATAACTGAATGAAGAGAATTACCCGCTGACAGATAATTATCGCGTTTCGCTATCCCGGTCATATTACCTTCATTCCGGAATATGCTCACGTACACGAGTAACC
>NZ_JAJRBM010000461.1 GCF_028679455.1 Methanospirillum sp.
GGGATTCCTCTGTTGGTCTGATTATAATATTCAGGTGAGCAGAGCGGAGCCGGGCCACTCTGATCAAGGGTTGGAAACGAGAGAAGTTCAGAGGTCTCTTCGAACCTGGGAGGTACTGTTTTCCATCTGGCTAAAAAGGCCAGAAGATCTGAAGCTGGGAGTACTGCAGGATGAAGCCTTATGGAAGCAGGCTTATTTTTCTTCCTCCGTTTACAGGATTCAGTGCCTGATATACTGGTGCTGCCGGTATCCTCAGCATAGAGGATGAACTGATCCGGAATTAGCGGGGAGTAAAAACCATGCAGTATGATCATGCGGGCTTATACATCGGAGCGAAAGAGGATGAGTGTTTTGATAGCCTGTACTATCGTAGCTCCATGATAATTAAAGTATTTTAGTAGAATTATCACTCATATTTGGCAGATTGGTATCAGGTACCCAGCCTTTGGGGGGCAGACCCGGACCGATGAGCCGTCCTTCGATCAACCCATCATCGGTAACAATCCGGGTGATATTACCCGGATTCATACCGTCAGGGGAGAGGTTTCCGGTGAAATTATCAGAGACCATTGGCGAGGCATTTCCAGAAATGTTAATCCCGGTTATCTGACAGGTGCTTGTCTGATTCGTTGTGTTATTCACTGAAACGGGAATGACCGCTGTCCCAGGCAGTATCGCTAAAATCAGGAGTACAATCGCTACCCATCCAATCCAGGAGAAGACAGAAGGGAACTTCATGCTCTTCATCTTCATTCTTTCACTATATCAGGCTATTGGAGAATCAGCCAGATCACAGTCTGATGTCCTCATAACCAGGAATCGGATGATTTCCAGCAGATTGCCAAGCACATTACCATCACCCGGGACTGATTAACCGGAATGCTCCTTTAGGAATTACTATCTCAAACCTTGCACCAGATCCCGATTCTCCCTTTTCCCTGATACTAAGGCCGGTGATAGCCAGAATTTCCCGGGAGAGGAAGAGGCCCATTCCCTTCTGCTCTCCATACCATTGCTCAAAGATCTGCTCTTTAACCTCTGGGAGAATTCCGGGCCCGTCATCCTCAAAAAAGAGAATACATCCATCAGAAGTTAGATCGTACCAAAGTCGGACGGTTGTTGCATCGGGTGCGTAGGCGATCACATTTTCTGCAAAGATAAGAAACACCTTTTCAAGCAGTGGATCAGCATAGATCTCAAGTCCTTCCACCCTGATTTCGCGAGTGTACCGAGAAAAATCCAGATGCGAGATGGCAAAGAGAAAGGTCTGCGAAACCTGATGCCACACTGGCGGCCTGATCCCCATATCCTGGTACATCTTTGCAAAATTCAGTGACAACATAACTTTTTTTACTGCACTTCGTTCATTTTCCAGATAATACAATTGTTTTGAATCGGTGACAAGTTCACCGTGCAGGTCAATGAAACCGGTCAGTGAAAAGATGTAGTTCTGAATATCGCTAAAAACAACACTGTTGAGCAGATTCAATTTTTTCCTTGCAGCAGTCAATGAGGTCTCGGTATTTTTTCGTTCGGTAATATCACGAGCGGATGCAAAAATGCGATTGCCTGAATGAATCGAGGACCATTCAAGCCACCGGTATGACCCGTCACAGTGCCGGTACCGGTTTACAAAATTTGAGATATGATCTGATACAACCGGTTTTCCTGCATGACGAGTTACTTCAAGATCATCAGGATGGATAAGATCCAGATAACTTTTGGAGAGCAGATCGCTCATCTGATACCCCAGCGTTGATTCCCATGCAGGATTCAGCTTGAGAAATGCACCATCCTCCGTGAGAACACAGAGGAGATCCAAGTTTAATGCGAAGAACCGATCGATTTCATCTGTTCGCTCACGAACCATCTGTTCGAGGTTCTCCTGATAATCCTTAAGTTCTTCTTCTTTCTGTTCCCGCTCTATAATCTGCTCTTCGAGTAGGAGATTCTGGGCTTCTAACTGCTTTTGGAGTCGGTGTAGTGAAAGATGGGTCTTCACCCGTGCCAGGATCTCTTCAGGTTCAAATGGTTTGGAGATAAAATCCACTCCTCCAACCTGAAATCCCTTGATTTTATCGGCTGATTCCTCGAGAGAACTGATAAAGATAACCGGTACTGATGCAGTTCTTTCATCAGCCTTCAACTGCCTGCAAACCTCGTATCCATCCTGATCTGGCATGATAACATCGAGGAGGATAAGATCAGGGACTTCTACTCCTGCTGATCGAATCGCTAACCTTCCACTGGGAGCAGGACGAACCATGAAGCCATGGGTAGTGAGGATCTCGGTGAGAAGTTTCAGACTGCCTGGTGAATCATCAACCACCAGAATGCGTCCACGATCATCATTTTTTTTATCAGTTGTCACGGTAACTGTCCCTCAATAAGTTCAGTCTCCTCAAGTAAGGTGAGCAACTGGTCAAAATCGAGATTATCTGCAAGAGAAGAGATACTCTGACCAACTTCAGGACTTACGTCCCCAACCTTCCCGATAATTTCTGCGATCAATTCACGATCGAGTCTTATGACCGCATCATGGAGATCATTACGCAGGGGGAGGGGTATGGCAAGAAGCATCGCAGGAGAGAGATCGGCAAGAGTTCCAGACGCAGGAAGATCGGTGATTTCCTGCGTAATGGTATAACGGATGGGGAGATAATGAGCCATCATATCAAATATCTCCTCTTCAAGGAATGGTTTACGCACAAAATCATTAAAACCTGCATCAAGGATCTTCTTCCGATCTTCTTCAAACACTGACGCAGTTAGTGCCACAATAATCATGGATTTTCCTTCAGGTGTCCGCCTGATCTGCCGGGTAGCTTCCAACCCGTCCATTTCAGGCATCCTGATATCCATCCAGATAAAGTCAGGATGCCATTCCGCCGCCATTGTAACTGCTTCTTTGCCGGTAATCGCCGTGCGGAGATCAAAACCGGTCTGTTTGAGAAGTGTTTCCAGAAAAATTCGGTTCTCATTATTATCTTCAACGATCAGTACCCGGGGTGATACTATCCCAGGTTCGAGCTTGAGAACCTGCGGGTGGGGAGAAAGGCCCGGTACAGATGAACCGGTAACCATCCTGACCGGCAATAAACAGGTGAAAGTACTACCAAGACCCGGATGACTGACCACAGAAATATCGCCCCCCATCAGCCTGATATAATCCCTGCTGATCGCAAGCCCAAGTCCCGTTCCGCTTTTCGTCATCTTTCCACTGGTGGTCTGTTCAAAGTACCGGAAGAGGTGATCCTGTTCCTCTTCTGCAATCCCCACACCGGTATCCTCGACTGAAATACGAAGGACAAACGCATCCTTATCCTGCTCCTCTCTCGTGAACCTGGCGATAACTCCCCCGTGCTCGGTAAATTTCACCGCATTTCCGAGGAGATTAATCAGAATCTGCCTGATTTTGCTCTCGTCAGCATGAACATACCGTGGTATTGTATCAAGACCTTCAACCCGGAGGTACAGCCCTTTTGCATTTGTTCTGACCCTGAACATATTCTCCATATCAAGGACCAGCTCATGGAGATCAAAGGAAACCGCTTCAAGGGTGACACGTCGGGCCTCAATTTTGGATATTTCAAGTACTTCGTTTATCAGGGCCAGGAGATGCGTTCCGCTCCGGTTTATGATCTGCAGGTGTTCACGCTGTTCCTGTTTAAGAGAAGTATCACGAAGCATGAGTTGGGAGAATCCCAGAATAGCATTCATAGGAGTCCTCAGTTCATGACTCATATTTGCCAGAAACTCACTTTTCGCCTTGTTCGAAGATTCTGCCCGCTCCTTTGCAATGGCCAGTTCAGCGGTCCGTTCAATAACCTTCTGTTCAAGTGAATCATGGGCTTGTAGAAGAAGCTGTTCAGCCTCCTGAATTCGCTTCTGGGTAAGGCCCATCTCCCCGAGCATCTCGGTTAGTTTTCGCATGAACGCGAGGTTATGATCTACTTCCTCTTTGCTCAGGACCGGAACTTTCTGAAGCGCTGCCAAGTATTCATCTTCAGGAAATCCATAACGAACTGCTTGAGCACGAAAAAATTCGATATCAGGTGGCTCAAGGAAGAACTGACCTATGAAAATGTTTCCAAGATGGGTCCCGTCAATAACGATCGGGGTTGCCACGTCCAGAACCCCGTTCTGACATTGATAGAGATATGATGAATGTGCTGCATCCATATGCTCAAGAATATGAACATCGCTGGCCTGACATCGTTTCCGGGTTTCAGGGTGAACCCGGTGAAAACGAGTACAAAATTCAGTCCATCCATTACTGGTCAGGATGTTGGACTCATTATCAAGAATTGCGGTAGTGAACCGGCTCACTGAGTAGAGAAGATCCATGAGACTTTGGAGTTCCTCAAAATTAATGAGATCTTTCAGTTGGTAGGTCATGCATACAAACCAAATGATTTTTCCCAACAGCGGACCTCTGCCAGAAGGGAGGCACACACCATCTTTGCGACCGTTATCCGGAGTTACTGATTTTAAAAAAGGGGACGCTGATATTATTTAAGAATTTTGAAAAAACATAAGAGTTGCAGAGAGGTTGTCCAGTGAGATGATTCACACTGGACAAGATGGTATATTGAATGAATCGGCATCTGCCGAAATACCAATAGTAACTAACTTTTAAGTATCTCACCGAATGTGATGCAACAAAAGAGGAAAATTTGAGCATTTTTTCACAATAAGTCTTGAATTTTTCGATGGCTAACGCTATGTCTTCATTTAGGTAATAAAATCAGTTAGAAATAGACCGCCATATCTTGAATATCAGGTTCCTTCTTCATGAGATTGGCAATCAATAAAACCTGATA
>NZ_JAJRBM010000462.1 GCF_028679455.1 Methanospirillum sp.
TCTATATGTTGTGGATGTGAACAATTATCGTATCCAGAAATTTTCCACCAACGGAACATTCATTCAGGATATTGTTCCAGATACCAGAACCGGGTCACAAAAAATCCGGATGAATGGACTTTCTCTTTCATCCTCCGGTGATATCTATACCACGAACTCGTATGGAAACGCTATCATCAGACTTGATCCATCAAAAGGGAAGAGCCGGGACCAAATCCATGATGGCCATAAGACAGAATCGCCAAAGCCCCTGTTCTTTTCCCTGTTCTCACTGCTTCTGGATCTGATCGATCTGGAAAAACTGATGCAGTCAGATGACGATTTGGGATCATTCCTATGGGACGTTTTTAATGGAACGCAGCCGACAGTTACACCTGAACTGATCAGGTTTACCCATTCCTCCTTGTGGGGATTGCCATCTTCAGACCCTGGTGGTCTCTTGCTTCCCGGCGGGGTATCAGTCGGGCCTGACGGAAGTATTTTCATTGCAGATTATGGCCATCACCGAATCCAGAAGTTCTCTGCTGATGGAGTATTGCTCGGGGTCTGGGGTTCGAAAGGATCAGAACCAGGTGCCTTCTTCAATCCCTCTGACGTAGCAGCTGACAAATCCGGGTACGTATATGTTGCTGATACGAACAACCACCGGATTCAGAAGTTAACTGCTGATGGACAGTTCATCCTGCAATGGGAGCTTCCGGCTCAGGACGAAATCAGGCTAGCCAGACCCACCAGTGTCGCGATTGATACAGAAGGCCTCGTATATGTGACCGATTATGCAAATAATAAGATCTTCAAATACTCGCCTGACGGGGTTGAACTCTACAGATGGGGCATATATGGCAATGTGGGAGGTCATCTCATGGGACCGTATGGTATTACGGTCAGGAATGAGATGGTGTATGTCACGGATCTGCTCTCGTCGTGTATCAAAGTATATGACACGAAGGGGAATTTCATCTCCACCTGGCGTGTACATGGTTCGGATGCGGGGGATCTTGATGAACCTGAAGGGATCAGCATCGATCCTGATGGAAATATTCTGGTTGCGGATCGGGGCAATAACCGGATCCAGATCTTCAGCCCGCAGGGAGGAGTCCTCTCAAACGGGACGATCCCGGTTATTCCCGGATTGAAACATCCTGCTGATCTGGTATCCCTGGATGACAAGAAGATTCTGGTGAGTGATACGGGAAATAACCGGATCGTGATACTGGAGTATCAGTCGTTCAAGCCTGATGATCTCCCTCTGGATGAACAGTATGCACGGTTCAGCCAGTCGATGGACGATTGGTGGAATAAGACCTGGGAGGCGATCCGCACGTATGAGCCGTAATAACCTGATCGAAGGTTCTTCGCTCATCCAGGCGAGCAGGAATCAGTGGAGCGGCTTCCACCCTTCAGCAAATCTCAAACCAGTACCGATCACCACAAATGAGGATCATCGCGATTCTGATAATGCGAACACTGGAATCAGACACCTTTCATCTGACAGACAAAAAAGGATCAGATGCTGATCTTTCTGAACAGAAATGAACCGATGATCGTCATGATACAGGCCGTCGATGACCAAAAAATGATGGCCGGACTGATCTGCGAGACTCCGGTCAGCCAGTACCTGATTCCTTCTACCCCGTAGATGAGAGGGTCAAATATGGTTATCGGTCCGAGCCATCCGGGGAGTGAACTTATCGGAAACATAGCCCCTGAAAGACCGAATATCGGGAAGATGACACAGTTCATGATCCGTTGAAACCCGGTCAGATCCTCCATTCTCAATGCTATCGCGATACTAAAGGCAGTAAATGAGATCCCGATTAGGATCATGAACCCGAGTGCTATCAAAAAACCGAAAATGCTCTGCACGTTCACCCCCAGAAAGAGCGGGAAGACCATGATCATTATGGCCTGAATCACTGCTGTCGTATCTCCTCCAAATGTCTGTCCAAGGATGATCTCCATTCGTGATACCGGAGCAACCAGAGTCTCTTTTAAAAATCCAAACTTTTGTCCCAGATGATCTGAATACCCGAAAAGACCGAGGTGAAGAGCACGCTCATTGCAACCATACCGGGTATGAGGAACTGGATGTAATTTTCCCCAAGGGTTTGGCCTGATTATCAAGTGCATATAAAATAGAGAATGTCACAAAATTCTGAATTTCTTTCGAGGAAGATAATACGAACATTCAGAACAATTTCAAAATTCTTAATTATTAGTAATTCAGTACAACTGAATAAGATGCATATGAGTATAATAGTCGACAAGTATAACCAGATTATACCACTGGCAATTATTGTCAAAAATGCATCAGATTGATCATACTATACATGCGGGAGTACGATGAAGAGATTAGCGTATCTGATAATTCTGACCCTATGCCTCAGTATTCTGCCGGGCCTGACACTCGCGGATTCTGATCTGGCATATGATCTCGGATCCCGGGCAGCCACGGTTGCAATGGACCTTCTCAAGTTCGAACCTGGTGACGAGAACATTCTCGCCCTCACCAATGCCGGACATGCACAGATCAAGGGAGAGACCACCGAGCGGGCACTCTCTGGCATAACCGAGGTATCAGGCCTCCAAACCGGGGACAGTAACCTCTTCCAGGTGAACCGGCCGAACTGGAAACCACTCTGGTTCTACTTCTTCAACAAAGAGACCGGCCTTGCAGCCTACATGGAGGTCGATGCCACAACCAACAGCATCAGCGGAGAGGAACGTGCATCCCTCCCGGCTGACAAGGTATTCTCCCAGATCTCGCTGATGATGGTGGACCTGGACACCATGCTCGCGAGGCCGGATGATGCAAATGCCACATTTACCAAGAAGAAATTCAGTGGCAACGAATTCTCCCTGATAGGACTCTCAAATGTCTGGGCAAAGGGGGCATCATACGACTTCATGAACGCAGCTGCATTCCATGACCACCTCTGCCCAGGTGTTACCTCAGGGTACATGATCATCAAGTACGTGGAGAAGAACCTCCCGATCACCAACACCTCAGAGACCTACATCGATATCGGAAGCCCGAACTGGTGCAAAGAGGATGCCTTCCAGATGATCTGGGATTCTACCCCGGGAAAGAACAGCCAGTTCGTGATGGCCTTAAGTGCTGAGGATGAGGCAGCACTCAAAACAAAATACGGAACCAGACCGGCAGGGATCATCATCCGCTGGAATGATGCCGCAAAGAAAGGAACCGGAGTTGCTCTTGGGTTTGACTTTGACAAAGTCAGTGATGAGACCGGAGTTACCAACTGGACCGGGCCCTCATGGGCTCCTAAACTGATTGAGGATATCGGGATGATGCCAATGGTAGACAAACCCGAGAATTACATCACCACACTCAAAGAGTTCCCGGTTGATGAAGCAAACCTGACAAAACTGAAGA
>NZ_JAJRBM010000005.1 GCF_028679455.1 Methanospirillum sp.
ATATCTGGCATGGGTCTGAATGCCCGGTCTCAATTCTTGGATCAATTTCAGAACTGATGTTATCAGGAAGGGATTCTGTATAACATCAGGTGTATGATTAGAGATATCTCCTATCTCATTAACCCGCTGATGATATAAATCCAAAATGCTATACGAATATATGATAGTTGTTCCGGGTCTCTGATATATGAGAACGAGCGAGCCGGATCTGACTTGGTTTCAGGTGATTATCTGTCAGTCATTCTGGTAATTGATGACTCAATCAAAGATCGCGAATTACTCGCACAGATGCTTATTCAGGCAGGATACCAGGTGTATGCAAAATCTGATGGAGAGTCAGGAGTCTCCTTCTGCCAGAACCAGCAGCCGGATATGGTTCTTGTGGATATGGTTATGCCTGGGATGAACGGGATAGAGGTTCTCAGGTCTCTCAAGACTATGCATCCCACTATCAAGGTTATTCTTTGCACCGCTGCCGGGAGCGAAGTATCAGTAGCCCTTGCCATGCGGGAAGGAGCCGCCGGGTATGTCGTTAAACCTTATAATCAGGATAAGATCCTGATGAATATTCAGCGGGCACTTGGGCTCATGTGATCTGTGGTCTGGTGTAACCGTGCTCTCTGGCAACCGGTTACTCCTCTTCTTCTGGTGCAGGAGCCGGTGTGGGTGTTCCAACAGGGATTGGATCCGTGGTGAGAAGTGAATACTCTACGGTCATGAAGTTGCCATCTATCTTCAGGTAGTATAAGCCTGTACCATGGATAAGGATCTTCTGGTTGGTGCTGGCCGGATAATGCCTGTTGTACCCGCCGTCTGCGATGAGGTTCTCCCAGGGATCCCGGATCTCAATCGTTACCCACCCATAGGTTGGATCACTCACCTTTGGATGCACCGTGTAATCGATGATGAATGGTCCGTTCAGAACCTTCAGAATACGACCCTGCGGTGTCCCGTTCAACTCAATCCCCTGTTCTGAATACACGGCATGGGGGACAACCCGTGTCCCGGTTGTATTGGTATACCCGACTGATACTCGTGGTGACGGGTTGAAATTCGCGGTCCGGTCCATTGGGTACCTGGTGACCGAAGAGGTGGGAACCGGGGTAGGGGTCGCGGTTGGCAGGACGAGTTCGGTGATATTTTCTATCGACTCGGTTGTGATGTCTGACAGCGATGTATTGTTTAATTATAAGGATTCTGCTGCCTGGGTCATACCCACGGTGATTGCGATGAACTGAACCAGTATCAGGAAGATAACGATGACTGAACTGAGTGGTGTTTGTATACGCATGATGCTTATCATGACTGGTAGATTCTGATCTCTTTCATTATTTCTTCGGTAAATTGTTCAATGCTTACCAATCCAAGTTCTCTGACCACCGGCCTGATAGGCCACCGTGTGGTTACCATCCCGACAAATTCCCGTCTGACCGTCCATACCATAGGGGGATGTGGTTGTTTCATCAGTATGTCAATAGATCCTCCCCAGACAGCACCCTGCACATCAAACCTCCCAACCTCATCAATTACGAGAATATCGGTTGTCTCTGGATTGAAATCAAGAATTGCCCGATTCCCGAATGACAGTCCTTCGGGTCTAAAAAAAAAGCGGGCGTGTTGTTCAGAGCCCACGTCAGGAGTTGTGGAACAGAGTTCTTCTGATATTCCGGTACCAAGATCCACCACTGAAAATCCTGACCTTGCCCCGTCTTTGAAATAACCGGGTGCCACAATCCCACGCATCCTCACTTCCTCTGTCCGAAGGCGATCCAGCATCTCCATTAGGAATGTAGTCTTGCCCTCTGCCTGTTCTCCTGATATAATATACACGGGTGGTTGCCGGGATGCAGGTATGCTGATATCGTTGTTCCTGGTATCAATCATGGTTTCACGTTCTATTAGTATTTGATTGGTCTTGAGAAGATTAGTAAACCATTTCTATTTACTCGCATCAAATCAATAACGGATCTTTATTATTTTCGTACGAGTAACTACATAAGTATACGCATTCAGGTGCCGTATTTGCATCATGTAAAAAATGGAATAAACCTGAACAAGGATACCAACGGAACAAACAACGATGATATGTAATTATTGTGAACGGACCTGTGATATCGCGGAAGGGATCTCCGGGTACTGCAGGATGTACCGGAGCGAAGCGGGAGCCATTATTGAGAACTACCCAGATGCCTTTCTCAACATATACCCGGTCTCAAGCGAATCCATTCCGATGCTCCATTTCTATCCGAATAGTATCTTTCTGCTCGTCAGTACCATCGGGTGTAATTTTGCCTGTGATGGATGCATATCAGAGTTCCAGACCACCAGGCCGGGAACGCTGGAGAAAGTTCTGACCCCGCACACTCCTGATGAGATCCTTGCCATCGCCAGAGAAAGTTCCTGCAGGGGAATTACCTTCTGTCTCAATGAGCCCACGGTCTCACTCCCTACTTTCATCAGGCTGGCAACCGCTGCAAAAAACGAAGGATTTCTTGTCGGGTGTTCGAGTAACGGGTACATGACCGAAGATACGATACGGCAGATAATTCCGTTCCTTGATTTTATCAACATCGGGCTGAAAGGGAGTTCTGATGAACGGTACCGGGAATGCGGAGTAGTATCCGGAGATCCGGTCTTTCGGAACCTGAAGATCCTGCACGATGCCGGCGTATTTATTGAGGTCTCTATCATGTACCTCTTTGGGAGAGAAGACGAGATTTATGGGGCTGTTGACCGCATCCGGAATATATCCCAAACGATCCCGATTCAGGTAATGCGGTTCATCGCAACACATGAGGAACTCAATGCGTTTCAACCAACTAAAGAGCAGGCCGAGGCGATGTGTAAAACCCTGCAAAAGACTCTCGATCATGTATACCTCTTTAATACTCCGGCAACAAGCGAACTAGACTCGCGGTGTCCGGTTTGTGGGGAGACGATTGTACACCGGGTCTTTTTTGGCCCGATGGCAGCCCGGGTACTATCCTGCAGATCTGACGGAGTATGCAACTGCGGATACCGCTATCCTCACCAGGGAGATATCGTCCCGGTTCCAATTGAAGATACCCAGGTTCTTGGTGGGTACCGGTCGATCATGGGTGCCAAATTTATCGCCTCATTTCTCAACGTACTCGGCATCACCGACGAATCAGAGATTGACCAACTCTGTAACACGGTGATCATCAACGGGTACCTCCGGTATCTGCAGGATCAACAGGATTCTCTTGAAACATTCACCTCAATGACCCGGTATCTTGCAGATCTCTCAGGGAGGCATGAGGTGGGTGAACGTCTTATCGGGTATGCTATGCAGGTGGCAACCGAAATTGCAGAACAGGTGCAAAACGCAGAAAAACCACGGGTATGCGGGGTCTTCTGTCACCCGCTCTCTCCCATGTATGCCACCAAGTTTGGCAATACACTTGTAGAGATGACCGGCGGATTAAGCCTGAACAAGCAGGAGAATTTCAGAGAGAGTTCTCATGCTGAGTACACCGTTGAGGAGTTTAACCGGCTAAATCCTGATATGATCCTCATCTCCGGTCATTTTGCACCGTCTATCGATGATTTTCTCACCACCTGCCGTGATTTAGGCATTTCGTGCCGGGCGATATCAGAGAAGAAGGTGTATGTCATGGATAGCGAGTATTCTTCAGGGAACCTTGGCTGGCTGATCAGTCTGATGGACGTAGCCAACATTATGCATCCTGAATTATTCAGTTATTCCCTTGAGAAAGAGAAGGCCCGGCTTGAAACGTTCATCGCTACCGTATCAGCTTGATGAGAATTATGTGTTCCTTACATCATACTTCAAAAACTGATCCAGATTTTGATCTTGAATCTGTCTTTGATGCAGATGACTACCTTTACTTTTATGGGGAAGGGCTGAAGGACGAGTATACCGATGAAGAGGTTTCATTCCTTATCAGGGAATTCTGCCTTGATGCACCGAAACAGGTTCTTGACCTTGCCTGTGGACATGGGAGACATGCAAACAGGCTTGCAGGGTTTGGGTATACGGTTACGGGTGTTGACCAGAGCCGCGATTTTATCGCAATTGCCAGGAGTGATGCAGAGAAAAGAGGAGTCAGTGTCCGGTATCTCTGCGGTGATGTGCGAAAGTTTTCAGACCCTGTGGCATATGACGGTGTCATTCATCTGTTCAGTTCCTTTGGATATTTTTCAGATGAGGAGAACGAGCTGGTGATCAGAAACGTTTCACTGTCACTACGGAAAAACGGAGTGTTTTGTCTTGATATCCTGAATCGTGATGCCTTTTTGAAAAATTATCCTCGTTGCTCGGTACGGGAGAAGAATACAGATCTGATGATCGACCGGAACCGGTTCGATCCGGTATCGGGGAGATTGTATAACTCACGCATCGTTATCAGAGATGGGAAGCGAAAAGATACCCCGTTCTTTCTCAGACTCTATAATCCGAATGAGATCCTTAGGATCCTTACCGCAGAAGGACTGGTTGTCACAAAGATCTTCGGAGACTGGAAGGGTAATACGTTTGATGAGAATTCAAGGCGGATGATTCTTGTTGCCAGAAAAGAATGAGTGACAGTCAGGAACCAGGGTGATGATATCATGTCATCACGGTTTCAAGAGAAGAAGGTACCTGAAATGATAGTATTATTGGAATAATCCTGAGTAACCTATGGTCTTTTTTTCACCCTACATAAATCGCTAAACTTAAATCTTTATTTAGTATATAGTGCTTTGCCATATCTCATACATGAGATTATCTAAAAAGGGATGAATAATGGATTTTTTAGTTCGATTGTTGTTAGTCATACTCGGAATACTAGTAATCTGGGTGTTATTGAAAGGACTGATCCTGATTCATGCGAATGAAGTAGGTATTGTAACCAAGTGTATGTTTGGGAAAAAATTACCGCAGGGCAAAATTATCGCAACCAAAGGAGAGATTGGTGTTCAAGCGGACATTCTCATGCCTGGGTTATATTACTATATACCCATTATCTGGAGAGTAAAGCGGGAAAAAGTCATTGAAATCAGGCCGGATAATGTTGGCATTGTCTCTGCGATTGAAGGATTACCCATCCCATCCGGTCGATTGCTTGGTGATGAAGTGCAAAGCAACTCGTTTCAGGATGCTCGGATGTTTCTTGAAAATGGCGGGTGTAAAGGGCCACAAATAGCAATCCTGAAGCCGGGAACATACCGCGTAAATACCCATATCTTCACGGTATTGGAAAAACCCATTACAGCGGTCCAACAGGGGAAAGTAGGGATTGTGAATGCTCTTGATGGTATCCCGCTTCCTTCCAGGTTTGCAATTGCTCCGGCTCCGCTCGGAGATCACAGCCATTTCCAGAATGGACAGGTATTTATCCAGAGCAATGGATATAGGGGTACCCAACTTGAGACCCTGCAACCCGGGGATTACTATATAAACCCACTTCTATTCGATGTTGTCCCAGTGGCCATGACCGTTGTCCCACCAGGAAATGTTGCCGTTATTACCTCAAGCGTTGGAGAAGAACTTGAAAAATCTCCAGATACTGCTCCTGCTTTAGTAACACCATCCAATTTGAATCAGCCGATTCATGAGAATGCAGAACATCTCCTGATTACAGATAAAACCAAAAGAGGTATCCTCCGCAATCCCATTGCGCCAGGGCAATACAATCTGAATACAGCAGCATATCGGAGTGATATTGTACCGACGAGTGCGGTGACCATTGACTGGGCAAGTCCTGAAGGGGCGAAAGAAACCCTGCAGTTTACCCAGAAAAACAAGGGTGAGAGCGTCTCGGTTGCAGAGTTCTTTAAATTCGGACAGTTACGCGTCACATCCCAGGATGGATTTCAACTTGAAGTCGATGTCAGACTGATTGTCCGGATTCCTGCGGATAATGCACCATTTGTAATCGCACGGTTCGGAAGTGTATACAATCTGATTGAACAGGTAGCCCACCCACTGATCGATGCTTCATTTAGGAACGAGGCAGGAAATCAACTAGCACTGCAGTTTGTTCATGATAGGACAAAACTTCAACAGACGGCATTCGAAAGGGCACAGGAAGAGTTTAAAAAGTATCAGGTTGAGGTTCAGGGACTATTAATCGCGTATATTAAAGTGGATGAAACCCTTCTGCAGACCCAGACCCTCAAAGAGATCGCAGTCCAGCAACAGCAGCAGTACCAACAGGAGGCTAAAGCGCAAGAGGAGAGGATCGCGGTTGCTGAAAAGACAGCTCGTGCCGATATGCAGGGACAGGTTATCGCAGCAAAGTTGTCTATTGATATCAACAAGGATAATGCACAGGCTGCACGTGAATCCGCATACGGTACCCGTGATGCAACCAAAGCGAATGCTGAAGGAGCCGCATATGCAAATGAACAGGTTGGTATCGGGACCGCGAAAGCATACATCGCACAGAAAGAAGCCCTAGGTCCTGAAAATGTGGCGATGTTGCAGGCAATCCAGAAGATTGCAGATGGGAAGATCCTTATCACCCCGAATATTCTGGTAACCGGTGAGGGTTCTCAGGGAGGTAGTCTCCTTACTGCATACTTCGCTTCGTTGCTTGAACAAACAAAACAGAAAACTCAATAATCATAAAATATCTCAAAAATGTCATTTTCAAAACCTGAATATTAACCGGGAAATATGGAATGAAAAAATCGGGAAGGATACTTCGTTGCCCGGTATGCAATGGCCGGATGGAATATAAAGCGATCGATTACTGGTGTGACAGACCAAAAAATGTCTGCTCACGGTGTGGGTATGATGGTTCGTTTGCCTTTGAATGGGATAATGATGATCTTATGGAGGATTATCGGCCAAAGAACGGTAAACAACGAAAGAAAAGGGCAGTATCGATTGAAGATGATAAACTTCGCTCCATTACCCGATTTTATGCAATACTCTACATCATTACATTCATTATTTTATGCGGGCTGGCTATCATAGGATTCATCAAGATGAATGTCATGTAAGGAATATTATCCTTATCCTTACAGGAATTCGCTCGTTCCCACATTGTATTTTCTCTGATGTTTTCGAAGAGCAGTCTCCATATCAGGTGCATTCATCACGTCAAACTCAAATTTTTCAGGGTCACTGATGGCAACCGACATAACAATGTTGATCCCGTTCTCGAAGAGCACATCAGGGATCAACTGGGCACTGGATCCATAGAGTGCCCGAATCCGGGCATTTTTAGCATACCTGACTACCTCTTCAAATGTTCCGTTCACGAGGGTTGAACCGGTGATGATGGCGACATCAGCATCGACAAGTACCTCGCGGTTCTCATCAGCCGGGTGAACGGTGATTCCTGCCGGGCCATGGGTGATCGTCTCACCGACAATGGTGGTTCTGAATACCTCCGGAGGCCGCTGGTCAGTGACATGGAGTTCCCGGCACCGGCCTGCATAACTCTTGATGAGGCCGCCATATCCCACAATAACCAGGTTATCATCACTCCTGACCAGGTCTTTTACTTCAACCCCTGTAGTAAATCCTTTATCCTGCAGGACTTCATCGGTTACCAGCGGCTGTGAGAGGGCGTTGAGTGCGGTCAAACCGATAGAACGCTGACTGATCGAAGGTTTTGCAATGGTTTCCCTGGCAACCTCAACGAGTGGTCTGCCGATGCAGGTCTGGAGATATATGAAATCAAGACCGGTCTGGTCAGCGCCGTACCGGGGGTTGTTGTCCTGAAAACTCATCGCTACCCCGCAGCAGCCGTTCGTTCCGATGACTGCGTTCCATCCCGGATTAAGACCGAATTTCCTGACTCTTCCTTCAGGGAGATCCAGTCGCTGGTATTCCTGAATGATTTTTTGATATCCTTTCTCAAGGATGGTTTTAGAGTTCATATTTCTGTTCTTATCCTAATGATTTATTTGATGTGATCATAAAGACGTACACTTTAGCTTCACTTTATGATAGGGACTCATAGTTTATTAATCGATTAAATATATTGTAGTAATCTCTTTTAATTTACCTTAGTATTAATAGTGTATAGTTCTTTTTACAGTTCGGTTTTTCTCCTTCGATATCATATACGCTATTGACTGTTAGGTGAATTTCATGAAAAAGATTATTACGTACAGTATTATTGGACTTTTCATGGTCCTGCTGATTGCACAGATCGGCTGTGTATCAGGGGCAGAAACGAATGCATCTGAAATTACTATCTTTGCAGCAGCATCGCTGACCGGTGCTATCGGAGATCTTACTCCTATCTTTGAGGCTGCTCACCCAGGGGTAAAGGTTACCTCAAACCTTGATAGTTCAGCAACGCTGGAAACCCAGATCAAAGAAGGAGCACATGCAGATCTCTTCCTTCCGGCCAGCGACAAGAACCTGAACAACCTGGTAAAAGAGAAGATGATTGATAATTCAAGCATCACTCCGTATGCAACCAACAAACTTGCACTCATTGTCCCCGCAGACAACCCGGCAGGTATCACTGGTCTTGCAGATCTGAGCAAAGATGGCGTGAAGATCGTCAGTGAGACCTCTGAAGTCCCGGTCAGGAAATACACCGACCAGATGCTGAACAAGACCGTCAATGATACTGCATACGGACAGGCATTTGTTGATGGATTCAAGAAGAACATCATCTCAGAAGAGACCAATGTTGCCGGAGCAACCACCAAGGTCTCACTGGGAGAAGCAGATGCAGGAATCACCTATTACTCTGATGTGACCAAGGACCTTGCAGACAAGGTAAAGATCATCGAGATTCCGGAAAAACTCAATGTCGTAGCCTCATACAAGGCTGGAATTATTACCGATGCAGAGCATGCCGATATGGCAAAGGAGTTTGTCACCCTGCTCACCTCTGATGAAGGAAAGACTGTACTGAAAGACTATAAGTTCAGCCCGGTTTGAACGTAGATACGAATGGCCGGAATCACCAGAATGAGGGGCATACCCTCCTTCTGTTTCCTGCCTGATTACGGTCTGATGATACCTTTTTTCTGAATTGATGTCAGTTTCGGATAATTATGGTATAGCATTCTCAGCCTGTATCATTTCTAAAAGAGATTCAACCCTTTTTTGTCACGAATGACCTGAAAATGGACTTAATCTTCCTTCAGTCTATTTATATGTGCTGTTAACACCCAGTGTCGATACCTATGTCAATGCATATGCGCGAGAATACTGCTTTATTAAGAAATAACAATAGATATGATTGGCATACTTGGGATATATTTATATTGATATATGTCTAGTATCCTGTGCCGCGATCTGTGGCAATAAGGAGGAACTAACAATGAAAATCAGTGCACGTAATGCCTTGAAAGGAACCATAAAATCTATTACCAAAGGTCCGGTTAACGCAGAAGTCGTCATAGACATCGGTAATGGTGTCCTTGTCACTGCAATGATCACTGCCCACGCAGTAGAAAACCTTGCTTTAAAAGAAGGAAAGGCTGCCTACGCAGTAGTGAAGGCAAGCGAAGTAATGGTTGCAGTTGATTAATCACATTGATCATACAAACCATTTAGATTCACTATTCGTCTCTCTCTTTTTTATAGTGGTAGCTATACAATAGGCGTATCTACTTTGTTTTACACGTTCGCCTCATATCATGAGTCGTATGGATCATATCATATCAGATACATCCGGTTATATAACCAATAAAAGCAAACGAGTCACGGTCAGAGAATTGTTCCCAGACGAATCAGATACACATGGTTTGCGGGAGTTATCCGGATCATGAAATCAGGAAGCATATATTCTGGAATAAGAAATAAACAGATTTCAAAAATATTATTGGGCCTGGTAGTACTCATCACGATACTCTTCTTCACGCTTCCCCTGCTCTCACTCCTTCTGCGTATAACTCCGGATGAGTTCATCGCTGCAATCCTGAAACCTGAGGTTCAAAGTGCCATATATCTGTCACTGCTCACCGCAGCTGCATCAACCGTGGTTATCGTCCTGATTGGAACGCCGCTTGCGTACCTGAATGCACGGGTTTCCTATCGTGGCAGGGACTTCGTTGAAACCCTCTTAGATCTCCCGATAGTTCTCCCCCCGTCAGTAGCCGGACTTGCGCTGCTGGTTCTGTTTGGAAGACGTGGTCTTATCGGTGCATACCTGAACGATGTAGGAATCGCAATCATCTTCACCACCTTTGCGGTGGTACTTGCCCAGGTCTTTGTTGCCGGGCCGTTGTATATCAGACAGGCAAAAACTGCCTTTGCGATGGTGGATCAGGTTTATGAATCAGCATCACGAACGCTTGGGGCTTCCCCGCTGATCACCTTCGTGAAAGTGACCATTCCGCTTGCCTGGACTGGTCTCGTTTCAGGAGTAATATTAGCATTTGCCCGGGCTATCGGAGAGTTTGGAGCAACGATTATGGTGGCGGGAAATCTGCCAGGAAAAACTCAGACCATGCCACTTGCAATCTATGGATTGATGCAGAGTGATCTTACTGCATCAATAGCCCTTTCTCTGGTCCTTATCAGTATCTCCTGCATTATTCTGATTACGATACGGTTGCTTGCCGGGAGGTCTGCCTGATGCTTACTGCACGAATAGAAAAACAGCTCCGGGATTACCCGTTGATGATCGATCTCACGGTAAACCGTGGGGAAGTACTGGTTCTTCTCGGTACAAACGGGTCCGGGAAATCAACGGTGCTCAATCTTCTCGCCGGACTCCTGACACCTGATAAGGGAGAGATCTCGCTCAATGGGATACCGATATTCAGGAGTGAGGAGGGGATATCCTGCCCGCCTGAAGAGCGGAATATAGGATATGTCTTTCAGGATTATGCTCTCTTTCCTCATATGACCGTGTTTGATAATATTGCCTATGGTCTGAAGATGCGAAAGGTTCCCAAAGAAATAATAGAGAATCAGATACAGGCAACTCTACACGATCTTGGTATCTCCCATGTTCGAAATGAACGGGTGACCAACCTTTCCGGAGGACAACGGCAGCGGGTGGCTCTTGCGAGAGCCCTTATTATCCAGCCGCATCTGTTACTCCTGGATGAACCTCTCACGGCTCTTGATCCTCAGGCCAGGGATAAGATCAGAATCGAACTCCGAGAGCAACTGATTACCAGCAATCAGCCATCAATTCTGGTCACGCACTCCATAAAAGATGCCCAGATCATTGGAGATAAGGTAATAATGCTGGAAAAAGGATCCGTTATCTGGACCGGGAGACCTGAGGAACTTGAATCCGGAAGCGGGGTTCCTGACCTGGAACCTCTCAAGTGTGAGTGCGACGAGTACCGGGATTTTGGAGCGATTGCGATAGACTGATTCGGTTGATTCCCTGGTATCATCGGTCTGATTTTGGGCTGAAAATGTTAAAAAGGGAAAAAGAGGGGTTCAGTCTGCTGCATCGTAGATGAGCGAGTAGTACCTTCCTCCCACGATTGAAAGGTACGGGGCTACAATCAGAGATAATAGCCAGCCGATCACCGGGATTACGTTCAGAATAATCTGGATAACCATCATTACCACACAAAGGACAATGATGGCGAGGATATACGTTACCCATCCGATGGATCCGATTTTTGCGAAAATTTCACTGAATTCGAATGCAGATCCCATACTTCCAGAGCGTGCAAACCTCATGATTCCAATAATCTCAAAGAGACCGAATATGAAGGCCAGGATGAAGAAAGCCAGGAATGAGATGCCCACCGTTCCAATAAGGAGTCCGATGTATGCACCTGGATCCCCGACATCCATTCCTAGCATGGTCAAGGCTCCGAGCCCTCCGCTCATCACAAAAATGATAAGTCCGATAATACAGGGGATGATCATATAGACGATGCCGATGATAAGCATCTTGATTCCGTCGATGAACATTCCTCCGTAATTATCAGTTTCCGGGGCAGGGGTGATTCCTTTCATTACCCGGAGCGTGTAACCCATGATCAATGGGAAAATGATGGTTCCGATGATCAGGACGATCCATCTTCCCCACTTCCCGACTAATCCTTCCGTTGCATACCCGAAGGACTCCTTAATACTTGCAATTATGTCCATGATTCCACCATGATGATATTGGATGCATTGGCTATTCATAGGTAATATACTTATTTATTGCATCGCCGGCTCGCCTGCTGCAATCCGGAATGATATTCGCCAGATTGGTTGTGATAACTCGGTTTAGACATTTTGGTTGAATTAGTATTACTCTGGTTGTGTTGCCTAATTATCACTCGGGCCGGATATTTCATACCCCTGAATATGGTGATAGCGATCCTCGCATGTCATTGTGAGGTGTATACGTTCGTGAAAGACATGTTGGGGATATCACAAAAACACCCGAATATTGTGAGTTTTTTAACCTCTTCCTTCCTGTTAATTTATAATAATGTATTTATTGTCACCTTATAGACATATTATGATGAGTTTTGAGCATTTCTCCGAAGGAAACCAGTATGAAGTACTGGTAAAATCAAGTGAGTACTTCCAATTGAAAAAGAAGTTAGCAAAGGGTATCTACCAGACCATTATACGCTACGTTGATGGAAAACTCCGTACCTGTGTTGTAGTTGGTCTTTCAAACAATCTGAAGGTCCTGGTCATAGCAATTAATTAACTCTGATTTCATCAGACTATTATCTCCTTTTTTTAGCTTCCCTGTTAATGATCCATATGGATTTTCAATACTGACTGGCCATTGAGGGATGATGAACTTACGTTGTCTGCATGTTTTCTGATAAGAAATCCTCCAAGCCCGGTCATCATAGAGGGGTCATTGAGGATCTCCTCTTCACCTGGTGGTTTTTCTGGTAAGGGGAGGAGTTCTCCGGCATAGGACACCTGAGCATCCAGATTATACTCATCGAATGAGAGCGATATCTTCACCGGACCGGAAGAAAGCAGGTGATACACAATCAGTTCTGCTCCCTCGGTCAACGCGGTTGCCATCCGGGTGATAACCTCTTTTCTCGCAGCCCAGGCTTCACCCTGTCTCTCCATTAGGGTGAAGATCTGGTCATAGATACTGCCTTCTGGATCGATGGTGATTGTGACTTTTTCCCTGATCCCGATCCGCATCACCAGATTGAGAATTATGGCGATAATCGTTGCAAGTGAGAGCGCTGAATCAAATATCGGTTTTATGAGTGTGGGAACGCCAGAATAGGCATTTGGGATGAGATAAACACTGATTCCGAAGATAAAGGAAATTCCGATCACTAATATCTTCCGGGAATCGAGCATCCGGGAAGTGATCGTCTGGATACCTCCGACGACAATAAAGCCGGCAACATAAATAATCGTCCCCCCGATTACCGGACCTGGCATGATAAGGAAAATTGTGGCGAGAATGGGTAGAAAGGCGAGAGTGATGAGAATTCCGCCGGTAACAAATCCGATGTACCGGCTGGTCGCACGGGTGGCTATTGAGAGGCCGATATTTGAAGAAGAACCCGTCTGGCCCATTCCCCCTACAAGACCTCCAATGCACGATGCAACGCCATCTGCAAAGAGGCCTGACCTGATATTCATCATATCCGGTCGTTTCCATTCTGGGTTGTTGATTCGTTGACAGATCGAAAATTCACCGATACTTTTTACAAATGTAACAAGAGCAGCTATGGTAAATGGAATTATAAGTTCGGTTTTGAATGAAAGGCCGAAATAATTGATGTTGGGCAGCGCAACCAATGGTGAAGTTGCAATTTTGCCTAAGGGGTCATCACCGGCAATACCGAGACTAATGCATAAGACATACCCCACCGCCATGCCGACGATAACAGGAAAGAGTTTCAGACTACCTTTCCCCCAGACGGTCACACTTACCGTAACCAGGAGGGTAATTATGGCGATAAGTGTTGCTAAAGGATTGGGAGTTGCGTTCACGCTACTCATGCCAAAAAAGTTGGGCAATGCATAGGGAATCACCGTCACTCCAAGCATCATGATCACAAGGCCTGTCACTTCAACCGGGAAGAGAACACGAAGTTTATGGACTATCCGGGAGAGGACAGCCTGTAGTATCCCGGAGAATGCAGTCATCCCACAAAGAAGTGAAAGACCTCCGCCCTGAAGGGCTAATACGGAAGCAGAAACAAAATTCGGACCATTGACACGGGGAATGAGAAACCCGGATCCAAACTCCGGGTGTTTTATTGCCTGAAAAATGCATGCAATACCGTTTGAGAGCATGGACATTGAGACAAAAAAGGCTGCAGCACCGGCCTCAAGATTTGCAGTCCTGGCGACAATGATGGGAAAGATGAATGCAGTGGCTACGATGCCCAGATGTTGCAGCCCAAGCAGGAACATCGTCGGAAATGGAGGTTTATCATCTGCGGCGTATTCAAGATTCGAAGGCTGCATATCTTTTTATATGCCTACTTCCTCTATTAATCCAATTCCATTTGATAGTAGGCCATAAGGATATAGAATTTCGTATTCCCTCTTCCTGTTTCATCACTAAAAACGATGCAGGATGAAAGACCAGGGTCTTTATTTATGAGTAGGTATTCATCACCACATTCCAGAAATTTGTCATGAGGCCTTCCTCATGAGGTGCACCAGATACCTGCAAAAATTATCTGAGCGATTAAAAATATTATTG
>NZ_JAJRBM010000044.1 GCF_028679455.1 Methanospirillum sp.
AACTGGTCAATCTTCAGATCCCTTCAGACCAGCAGCCCCGTGCAGGTGAAGAGTATCATCTTGAGATCCGGCCCCCGACAGGGTTGCCTGCGTATTATAATGGGAAACTACCTGATGAATACCGGGGAGGTGTAATTGCAAATCCATCTCCCCAGTATGTAGGAAGTTCAACTATGAACTTACGTGAATCCGGGGGAGTTGTTTCTAATCTTGCAGTTGAAGGTTCACTGACCGGGTTTTATGCCGGTGAACTTCAGGAGTTATCTCTGACCCTTCGCGAACAGGCAACCGGGTCTCCGCAGGATATGAACCGTATTACCTATCTGCTATCAGTCGGAGAGGGAACTCCGGTAGAAATCACACGTATCCAGCCGGTGTCCGGAACGATTAATCCAGGTGAGCAGCAACTGGTCACTCTGACACTGCCTGAAGGGAGCCGTCCCCGGGGAGGAGATACTTTCACCCTGGAGGTAAAACCAGATAATGGGCCTTCTATTCTGGTCAGAAAAGTGCTCTCTTCAGCGTACAAGGGTGGCATTATTCCGTAACTTTTTTTGAATAAGCGGACATGAACCGAAGATGAACTAACTCCTGTTCATAAAAATTGACAGTATTGTCCTGTACGTAAATATTTCTCGTTTCGATTGAAAAATTTAGTTGTTATTGGTGTCCGGTCTCCAAAAAGCCGGTGTTCACCTTTTTTTGGTTCCACCAAGTGACCCGAGCAGCCCCCTGACAAGTTGGCGCCCAACCTGAGTTCCAATACTCTTAGCGACTGATACTGCAATGTCACCGACTATCTCAGCTGGTTGATCCTGTTTTCTGCTTCTTGATGCAGGGGTGCGGGAGGGTTCAGGTTTTACCGTCTTCTCGACCAGTTTTTTTTCTACAGGTTCTTTTGATACTTCGCGATCTGATTCTGCTCGTTTTGCCAGTTTTTCATAAGCTGAATTCCGGTCCACTGTTGTATCATACTTCCCGGCATCTGGGGAGGAACTCATAATGGCTTTGCGTTCTTCGGGAGTAAGGACAGATAACCTGCTTGACGGTGGCATAATGAATGCCCGTTCCACCGGTGTTGGTGTTCCCTGTTTATCTAGCACTGATATCAGAGCTTCTCCAATTCCAAGTTCTGATATGACCTTCTGGGTGTCAAATGCAGGATTCTGTCTGAATGATCGTGCAGCCGTCTTTACCGCCTTCTCTTCGTTCGGGGTTGTTGCCCTGAGGGCATGCTGAATCTTGTTACCCAGTTGTCCCAGCACATCTTCAGGAATATCTGACGGGCTCTGGGTAATGAAGTAAACTCCCACTCCTTTGGATCTGATGAGCCTGACAATCTGGATGATCTTCTCTTCAAGTGCCTTTGATGCGTCCTTGAAGAGGAGGTGTGCCTCGTCGAAGAAGAAGACGAATTTTGGTTTTTCCAGATCACCAGCTTCAGGGAGTTGTTCATAGAGTTCTGAGAGCAGCCACAACAGAAATGTGGAGTATAATTTTGGCGACTGCATCAGTTTGTCCGCCGCAAAGACGTTGACCACTCCCTTTCCTCCCTCTAATCTGATAAGGTCGGAAATATCCAGTGCCGGTTCACCAAAGAATTGATCTGCTCCCTGATCCTCAAGTGCCAGGAGTGCACGCTGAATTGCACCGGTAGAACTGGTGCTCACATTTCCGTAGGTCCCTTTGATCTCAGCAGCATGATCTGAAACATATGCTACCATTGCTCTGAGATCTTTCAGGTCAAGGAGGAGCCACCCGTTGTCATCTGCTACTCTGAAGATGATTGAGAGCACTCCGGACTGAGTTTCATTCAGGTCCAGGATACGGCTGAGTAATAATGGCCCAAGTTCAGAAATGGTGGTTCTTACCGGATGTCCATCCTTACCAAAAACATCTCTGAATATTACCGGGTACCGGGCATATGAAAATCCGGTGATTCCTAGTTTTTTGATCCGCTCATCGATCTTTGGATTTCCCCCCCCTTCCAGAGCAATCCCCGAGAGATCCCCTTTGATGTCAGCAAGGAATACCGGAACTCCGATCCTGCTGAGATTCTCGACAAGTACACGGAGCGTAACCGTTTTTCCGGTGCCGGTTGCACCGGCAATCAGCCCATGCCGGTTTAGCATCTCCGGAAGAATATATTGATCAGTACTCCCTTTTGCGATCAATAGTGGATCAGCCATAATACAATACTCAAGTGAAAAAGGGATAAATGTTTCAGCGGTTATTCTGAAATCTTGTGAATACCTGTTTGATTGATTACGGTTATGAGGGCACCTCTTACGACCAATCGAACATTTATTGTCTGCGTAAGTACCCTAATACCAGTATATGGGTGTGACCCCGCCTCAGGATGAACCGGTAGAGGTACTAAAGGAAGAAGAGCGGCAGTTGTTTGAGCCGATTACCGTCGATCATGCTCTCCAGGGAGAACTTGAAGAAACTGATGATCGGTTTATTTCCAGCACGATTGTAGATGAAGTCTCCGTCCTACCTGACCCGTCTGAAGGGGAATCAAAACCAGCACCCGGAGTAAATCCATATCTTGCAACTGCCAGGCAACTGATTCTGGAACGCGAATGGGAAAAGGCATCACCTTTCATCCAGATGAGTCTGAATTATAATTCAGACGATGGTATTGCATGGTTATACAAAGGAATTATTGCATTATTTTTGAATCAACCCGATGAGTCTGAGCAAAGTCTCAACCGGGCAAAATCCTATGAAAAATCTAGAATTCTGGCTAATTACTATCTTGCCTTCCTTTGGTATCGCAATAGATCCTATGAAAAATCGCTTCAGTTCCTCACTGATGTTCTGAACGAGAATCCTGCCAATACTCGATCCCGGTTTCTTGCCGGGCTCTGCAAAGTACATCTGCAACAATATAATGATGCGTTTGATGATCTGGATATCCTGGTACATGAGAACCCTGATCATATCCGGGCGCTACTGCTCATGGCATTTTGCCGGATCAAAACACGGCGGCATTCTGATGCTATCTCCCTCATCGATAAACTTCTGGAGTTGCGTGAGGATCACATTCCGGCATGGGAGATGAAATCCCGTGCTCTTCTGAGTGAAGGCCGCTATTCTGAAGCACTCTCATCAGCAAAGCGACTCCTGAAGATAACTCCGCATAATCATATGGGTCTGTATATCAGAACTATGGGGTATATCAAATCAGGTCGTTTTGAAGAAGCTCTTCAGTCGGCCCATGAAATGACCAGTATAGAGCCACTTCAGAGCACCGGGTGGAGTCTGATGGGGATTGCCTATATGGGTCTTGACAAGTATCAGGATGCATTGAAGCGGTTTGATCGCTCGTTATTGCTCAACCCTCATAATGATGATGTCTCTGCATACCGCGTCAAGACATTGCGAAAATTGAAGCGGTATGGCGATCTGCTCCAGTATTATGAGCATGTAACTGAAGAGAATCCTGATGATCTGAGAGCGTGGTACAATAAAGGCGTGCTTTTTCATCGTGCAGGGAGGTATGAGGATGCACTCGCCTGTTATGATCGGATCATCGAAAAAACTCCAAATGATTTTCGGACATTGCTGAACAAAGGTCGTGCCCATAAAGCGTTGCATCAGAATGCTGATGCGATCAGATCATTTCAGCAGGTCATTGCTGTACACTCTGACAGTGCTGATGCCTGGTATCATCTTGGGCAGATTTACACGGTTCTTGTACGGTTGCGGGAAGCATTGACAAGTTTTGATCAGGCTCTCTATATCCGTCCTGATTATGTGAAAGCACTGGTTTGGAAGGCACATGTGATGGATGAACTCGGCATGAAGCAGGAAGCCTTCCAGACCATGAGCAGAGCACGGAAACTGGATCCATCGATGACCGGAAAGATCAAGAGCAGACTTATTCACGATTAATGCCATAACTGTTATATCTTGGCAGTTCCGCCATTTTTTAGGTTTTGAAGAACTTTTCTGGATGCTGTGGAAAGAAGCGCAAGTGATTCTTATGAAATTATGGCAACTTTCGCCCATGTTAGAAAATAATAAATATTATTATTTTTTTACTTACAAAATCTATAAATAAAATAATTAATAACTAATCTTATGGGAGGAGAAACAGGATCCGGTATTGAAAACAGGATCATACATGTCATAGATCCCCATGTGGAGATTATCTTACGTCAGGCGAATGAACTGAAACTTCGCCAGGAGTATGAGAAAGCCATAACAATCTATGACCAGGTTCTAGAGTTAGATCCCCGTAATGCCAGAGGATTTCATTCGAAGGGGAATGTATTCGACATTCTCGGCAGATATGAGGAAGCAATTGTCTGCTATGAATCTGCCCTTGAATGCGATCCGCTCAATGCGGAAACGTGGTATAACAAAGGGGTTACCCTTACCAAGATGGGATCATCCCAGGAAGGCAACGAATGCATTCACCGGGGAATCTCAATCGCAACAGGAGCAGAGTAAAAACGATTGGAAAAAAAGAGGATCGCCAAGGTCCATCACTCATCGCAAGAAGACCGTTATCTTTATCTGATATCGCGTTTTCTTGTTTTCAATAACTCTGCAACATTACTTGTAAATTCTTCTTTCACCCATTGTACCCCTACCAAGGTGTATATATTCAGTTTACGATCCTCCGGAAAACCCTCGGTAATTAATGTCAGGTTCGTTTATCTGCTGATCTCTCTCGATATAAAAACCCAATATTTATTCCATGCCCCCGACAATCATCAGTACAAAAATTTGCACGGTCTGCCATAACAAGTCGACCCAAAAGACCAGTTCTGTTATTGTTCATCCATTTGTTACGGGACCTTCGGGTATTATTGATCTGGAAGGCCGTCCAAAAGAGCTGACTGAATTTATCCTTAATAGAATACTTGAGGTATGTCCACATTGTGGATACATCGCTGAAGATATCGGTGAAAAGACATCAGTCACCAGAGAACTTCTGCAATCTCTTGAGTATATCAGCCTCTATAATTCAGAATTACCTATTTCCCCTTCCCTGTTCCTCCGTGCGGCATATATTTTACTGGCAGAGAACAAACCAAAAAAAGCCATCAATAATTATATCTTTGCGGCCTGGTGTGCTGATAGTATATTCCATCCGGATTTAGCGATTTCATGCCGAAAAATCGCACTTTCTCTGATATTTTCTGGAAACAAAACCTTTGATGATATCCCCTCAGAAAAGTGGGTATCAATCATTGATACTATCAGACGAAGTAAAGACTTTCCCGCCGTAATCACGTATTGTAACACTCTTATACCGATTTCAGATCTGATTCAAAGACAAGAACTTGAATTTGAGTTATCATGTGCGAAAAAGGGTGACAACGGTCAGCATACAACGCTTGATGTCTCAAACGCTAATTCATGTAATGTAAGGCAATATGAGACTCACGAGGAGTTGATAATCGGGGGAAGATCGTATTATGTCGAAGAAGACTGTTATGGCGTTGGATGGAGTTGGGAAACGAAAACACGCACCCTTACACTTTCTAACTATCATGGGTCAGCCATTAAGGCATATGGAGATATCACCCTTAATATTACCCAAATAGATAACCAAATACAAAGTTCTCATGGAGCAGGAATCCATATTTTCCAGGGAAATCTCAGAGTAACGGGTCATGCTTTTTTGTCCATTCAGGGTGAAGAGCAGGGTATTCTCGTCAAAACAGGCACGCTGGAAATTGCTAGTTCTGGTTTTATAATCCGTACACTAGGAGATGGGATCGTAGCATATGGAGATATATCCATCACGAACGGCAGTGTACTTGATGTCCATTCTCACAACAAAGCAATTCAATCTCTTTCAGGTGGCTTAATCTCAACCAACAGGTGCGTCCTAAAATTAAAAGGAGATCAAGTTGGAATTGATCTTGCAGAAGGTTTTCAATCTTCAACTGGAGGATATAACCAGATTGAAAGTTCCGAGGGCCACGGGATTATAATACACAACGGTTCGCTGGAATTATCCGAATGTATCCTGGATATCGCCTGTGGGGGTACAAGCATCTGTCTCAAAAATGGTAATCTCTATTGTAACACGATGCGGGGATCCATGAATGGTTCATCCGGTGTACATGTAACTGGCTCGGTGAATATCAGTAATTCTGTAATCCAGACATCAGGAGAGGATCACGGCATTTTTGTCTCCAAGGATCTGGAAATTACCGGGGTGAATATTGAATCTCATGGAACGGTGGGTATAGCTACAGGCGGAGATCTGCATATTACGAAAGCGAGTATCACTGCATCAGGAGAGACCGGAATATCCGTTGGTGGTAATCTCGATTATGTCGGAATAAACATGATACTTTCGGGAGATACCGCTCTGAAGGTTACAGGATATGCGAATATCTCTGAAGGTTTCATTTTGGCGAACGGGAAGATTTGCGGAGCTGAGGTACATGGCAACTATTCTCAAGCCAACGGAACGATAACATTTTCCGGAGAAGCCGAAGACGGGATGCGGATTCTCGGAGAATACATGCGGGTATTTGGGGGATCCCTCACGGCAACAGGCCGGAAAACCGGCATTTTTGTGGCTGAAACAGTTCTCATCGAAAAAACTACTTTTTTATCGGCTTCAGGGGATATCGGGTTTTCTGTTGGTTATTCGTTGAACATTAATGGGGGAGTTTTGAAGGTAAGTGGTGAAGAGATCGGTCTTTGTGTGAGAAGTGGAAATCTCATAACTGGTTCAGGTGTTGGATTAACTGCGACAGGAAACGTTGGAATATACACTCTCGATGATATCGGTATCCATGGGAGTACCCTCGAAATAACTGGACAGTTTGGAGGAATTGTCACTGAAAAAGGGAGTCTGAATCTGACTGGAGCAACCCTAGAAATTACTGCTGATGAGTATGGAATACTCCTCCAGTCAGGGTCAATGTATCTGATTTCAGGGTTCATCACCATTACCAATTCACGAATGACGGACTCAGGAGGGAGTGGTATTGTGATAGAGAAGGGAAACCTCAAGACAGAAAGCCTGATGACTATTACTGGTGAAAGTTACGGGTTATCAGTGCCTTGTGGTGAGATTCAGATAACATTTGGAAAGAATGAGGTGTATGGGTACCGAGCTGGGATAACCGCAGAATCTCTGGTATTGGAAAATGCGAATCTTACTGCCTATGGAAAGATTGAGGGGGCGGTCATTCTGACAAAGGATAAGAGATGGAAAGGGGATAACATTATATTTCTGGCAGGGAAATCTGCCACAACAGCAAATGAGGATGTATATTCCGGCCAGAGATTTGTTCATGCGTATACAAGATCCTGATACCTCTATTTAGCGAGAAATGAGATTTGAGTATTATGAGTTTAATCTGCCAATCCGCTCAATCATCCGTGTTTTCTTTGCCAGTGCTGCGGCCGCTGCCTGGTCAACTCCTGCACACATCTCATCAAAGTCACGGCTTTCCCTGTCTACCAGTTTTTTAAGGGGAGTGTACGCTGCCTCTCTGAACCGTGGTCTGAACTCTGTCTCTTTTCCATCTCTGATCAGGATCGGTTCTGCTCTTCCACTCTCTACACGTCCGATCTCTGCAGTCCTGACGCCGGCACCCTCAAGCACCTTCTTTACACCACGTATTGCCTCTTCAGGGGCTACCACCAGCATTGCATCAAGTGAGACACCAAGGGGATCGATCTCCAGTTCTTCGAGCATCGTTCTGACAACCGGATCGACCAGCCCCAGGACTTGTTCTTCTTCAACGATGAACCGGCATCCTGCTGTCTCTGCCATCTCATAAATATCTCCCCGCAGTCCTCCGTTCGTTACATCGGTCATTGCATGGATACGATTCAGCACATCGCTTTTGAGCAGGGAATCTGCACCTTTGAGGAACTGAAGATTGATGGTCCTGTCCACGATATCAGGAAATCCATAATAAAGAGCAGTGGTTGCAATGGTTCCTCCTCCTGCTCCTTCGGTCATGAGCAGGACGTCTCCCGGTCTTGCCTCCCTGCGGGCAGTTATATGCTCGGCAACCCCGACACATCCGACACATCCGGTAAACCGCTCTCCAATAACCATGTCCCCACCAATTCGCAGGGTCGATCCAGAAACGAGGGGCACATTCATCACTTCACCTACGGTAGTTATCCCGGCAGTATAGTCAAAAATTTTAGAAATATCACCGTCATCTGCGACATGAATATCTGAAAAGAGCATCACCGGCCTTGCTCCCATCACATAGCAGTCGCGAAGGGTTGCCCTGGTGACATGGAATCCGGCAAGGTACGGGAAGTCAGACAGCCGTGAGTGCATTCCGTCCACGGTACAGATGATATATCTACCTCCTGCTTCCACCACCCCGGCATCATCCATTTCATCCACACCGACATTTGCCTTGGTTTTTCCGATGATCTCGGCAATTTTACGGTGTGCATAAAAATCACCGGTTCCCCGTGAACCGACACCGAACTCTCCCATGGCAACCCCTGCCTCAGTACAGGTCAGGAGGTCACTGGTAAGATTGCTTGTGTTTTTTACTTCGGTAAGAACTGCGTGCGCAAACTGATCTGCGTATCCCTTGGAAACAGACTTAATCTCACGGATTCGCGAAGAGAGATCCCTGACTATTTCAGCCTCTGCCCGGCCGGATTTGATATTTCGCCGGACATAGCCTTCAACATCCATGCCTCCTGATTTGCATACCGTTGATAAATAAGTCTTCTTGATAACCTTTCTTCACCTACCTTTAGGTACTGGTCCGGGGGGACTGTTTTCTGGTGGGATTGCAGATGGTTCACTATCAACAGTTCATGAAAATTTTGCTCATCGGGTTGTTGAGTGCAATTCTGTTTGTTTTTTCCTGCTCTGCTGGTTCTGTACCCTTCGATTATGAGAATCAGACCACTCCTTCCCAGGTATCGGGGGCTGCAATCCCTACCTCCTACCCTGAAGACTGGAGCAAAAAATTATCAAGCGATCTGCTCCAGTTACTGGGTTTATCCACCTGTCCTCCGGGAATGACGCCTGACGATCTTGCCCGTGAGATGGCTATGGTTGGTCAACTCAGATTAAATGGTCATAATCAGTCCGAAATTCATGTAACCATCACACGTACTGCAGATTCAGGCGCTGTGAATTTTTCCCGGTACCTGAATGAGTCACGAGCGGATCCGACCTTTGGCATCATCACCGCCTGGATCCGGCCAGATAGAATTGCAGATCTGGCCTCACTTCCTGAAGTCAGGCAGATCGATACCGTTCTTCCTCCTGCCGGATCCGGAATGATCGGGCCCTCATATCTTCCCCCCACTGATTCTGGTGAATTCTGGAATCAGACGTTGAATCAGGGTTGTTTATCGGCTTCTTTTGATTCTCCTCTGTCTAATTCTACCCATCTGAACCTTGGTAATCAGTCTTCCCCTCCAACGATGAAAGCAGGTGATACTATGTGGAAGGGCAAGCTTTCTACTGACCTTGTTCAGTTGCTTGATGACCGTTACCTTTCACCAGGTCAGTCATCAGGCGAGGCAATCCGGCTGATGACTGCTACGGGTGAACTCCGGAGATCAACTGATAATGATCATGAAGTGATGGTAAATGCCCAAATCGGATCCGGCTCATCTGTTGCCATCAGGCAGTATTTCAGCAGTGCTGAAACCGATCCCCTGTATGGAAGAATATCAGGCTGGCTTACCCTTCAGAATCTTTCCTCTCTAGCTCGTGAGCCGGGTGTTCTCTCGGTGATGTCCCAGATCCCTGCCTTTACCTCAAGAATTACCTCTGATGGCGATACCATCCTTCACTCCGGTGAGTTCAGGAACTCCACGAATATTACGGGAAATGGAATAAAAGTCGGAGTAATTTCTGATGGTGTGACCAGTCTGGATTCTGTTGTTGCTGCAGGTGAACTCCCACGTGGTCTCCATGTGCTCAATGATCGCATTGGTGGAGATGAAGGGACCGCGATGCTCCAGATCCTTTATGACATAGCCCCTGATGCCGAACTATATTTTCACGACCGGGGTTCAAGTCAGATAGAGTATGTACAGGCACTGGATCAACTGATACGTGACGGGTGTAGGATCATCTGCGATGATATCACCTATGTTGAACCCTTTTTTGAGGATGGGTACATTGCACGCAACATCAGGGACCGGATCCTCTCCTATGACATTGTGTTTGTTACATCCGCAGGAAATTTTGCACAGGAACATTATCAGGCCCCGTTTAATGGATATATCAATCAGGGATATGCATGGCATAACTTCCAGGGATCCGGAGGATCCAGAGATCTGAAGTTTACTGCTCCCCCCCAATCAACCGGTCACGTTGTCCTGGAATGGGATGACCGTTTCTCGGAGTCCTCAAATAACTACGATCTTTTTCTCTACAATGATCAGCTGCGGGAGATTGGCAGAAGCGTAAAGATCCAGGATGGAGATGATGATCCGATCGAATACTGCCGGTTTATGAACGAGGGGACAGTATCCAAAGATTACTATGTTCGCGTAGTGCAGGCAGGTGGGGATAACAGGACGATAGAACTCTATGTTTTACCGATGGGAGGAAATCCCGTTTCTCTGGATCCCTGTGTGCTTGAGGATTCCATGTTTGGGCAGCAGGTTGTTCCCGAGGGATTATCGGTCGGGGCATCTATGCCTGATGCGAATAAAACTGTAGTAGAACCATACTCCTCGCGTGGTCCGGTTACTATTAAGTACCCTGTTCCTGAATTGAGACAAAAGCCCGATATAACTGCTCCTGACAATATTTTAGTCAGTGCAGGCAATGGAGTTCTGGGTTCCTTTTCTGGGACCAGTGCTTCCGCTCCGCACATTGCAGGATTAGGTGCTCTTCTCTGGAGTGCTCACCCGGAACTGAAAGCAACCGAGGTGCGTGCCATGCTTTTGAATGCAACACCGTCAGGCACTGATGAGTGGGATCCAGCAATTGGGTATGGTACCCCTGATGCACGACTTCTCATTCCAGGTGTCGAAAATATTACTCCGGGTCAGCCCTGCCAGGTATCATCGATAAACGGATCTCACCTCTCACAACCGAGAGAGATGGATCAGCCTGAAACGCTTGCATTGTATCCTGGATGGAATATGATCTCAATACCCTATCCTCTTGAGGCCGGGAACAATACCGGATGCATCTTTTCCGGAGTAAACACTACCAGCCATACGATCTGGCGATATTCGCCAGATGCAAGACACTGGGATCCGATAGGGATTGATTCTCTCCTGAATCAAATGGATGTGATCTGGGTCCATGCGACAGATATCACCAACATTTCCCTGATCTATGATGATGACCGCAGGAATATGACTGCACGCCGTCTTATTGCTGGATGGAATCCCCTTGGCATTCCTGGTCTGAGTACCATGACAGCCTCAGATCTCTTCGCACCTCTTGGACATTCGTGGTCATATGTCCTGGTCTATGACTCGCGGATACAACAATATCGGCCTGCAATGGTAAATGGGGGAACCGGGGCATATTCAGATGCCAGACTCTTATATCCCACGGAAGGATTCTGGATCTATATGAATAACCCGGGGATTCTTATTCCCTGATCATCGATGCAAACGGGAGATCTTATTAGTCCATGGTGCAGATATCAAAGTACCTGGGTTGTTCATAGTGGGGTCTTATAGAACATTCGGGCGAAATAGCGAATGCTTTATCGCTCTAATTTTATTGATACTTTCCTGCTGGCTGTTTCCTTCAGCGGTTGGGGATCAGACTGACTGGAGTAAGTCTGATCGAGTGATCCTCTATACTCAGAATAATACGGAATCCCCTGTTGATTTTGCAATACTTAATAATTCTGCCGTCTTTGGGAACTGTACCATCGTGCAGCGGGCACCGCAACTCAACTTTCTTGTGGTCCAGGTCCCGGTTAACAACTCAACCTACTATCAGAATGAACTTCTGAAAATCCCGGGTGTTCTCAACATTGAGCCCGATGTTATACGTATCCCGGAGATTCTCTCCCCGTTTTCATCACTCTCGTCATCTGCTACACTGGTCTCTGATCAATGGGCTTTCAACAGGACAAATCTGCAGAGTGCCAGAAGTTTGATCAGAAATGAAACTCCTCCTGTCACCATTGCTGTCCTTGATACCGGTGTAAATATCTCTGATACTGATCTGCTCCCTATCCTGAATCCACATGGGTTTGACTGGGTTGAAAACCGATCACTCGTTCAGGATACCGATGGACATGGAACCTATCTTTCCGGGATCCTATATGCTATGACCCGGGGGGAGAATTCTACAGAAGGAGTGAATATATCTCTCATCCCTGAACGGGTCGGAACCAATGCAAGCGGCATTTACGCTTCATGTTCTGCAGCAGCGATCTATCACGCTGCAGATAACGGCGCTCAAATCATACTGATGGGATATGGGGGTTCGGAACAGTCTCCTGCTGAAGAGGCTGCAATTACTTATGCGACCGGGAAAGGGTGCATCCTAATCGCACCTGCTGGTAATGATGCTTCAAACGAAGGGCATTATCCATCTGATTACTCTGATGTCATCTCGGTTGGATCAACTGCGAATTCAGACGGGCTTTCCTATTTCTCAAACTATGGCATTTTTGTGGATCTTGTAGCCCCGGGTGAGAATATTCTTTCAACGGGGACGAACAACTCGGTTATTTCGGCAACCGGAACAAGCCCTGCCGCTGTAATGGTTACCGGTGCAGCGGCGTTAGTTAAGAGTGCCAATCCTGAACTGAATAGAGATCAGATCATCGGCATCATTACTTCTTCTGCTCGCGATCTGGGAAGAACCGGATGTGATATCTATTATGGCTCTGGTCTTCTCAATATCGACGCTGCTGTGAGAGAATCAATAAAGCAACGGACAAATCTCATAAATACTACTGCTACACAGACTCTCACCATCAACTCCTCTCATTTGAGACCCCATCAGCACCTGAACTCATCAGCTTCAACCTCGATCAAACGAAGTATTTCATCTGAAAAAGTGTCCGTTGAGATTCCGTTAAGTTCTGGCTGGAATTTTGTATCGATTCCTTCCTTCCCAGCTTCAGGAAAAACGAGTAAAGATCTTTTCCAGGGGATTAACACTGACGGGCACACGATATGGAAGTATGATGCAGTCAGGCAGGATTGGATTTCAGTTGA
>NZ_JAJRBM010000045.1 GCF_028679455.1 Methanospirillum sp.
ATCCCCTTTTCTACGTTTATGTTTGAGTATTTTTTATACACATGGTTTCTGTGAGTAATGTGTTTTTTAATTTTAAATGGAGGAGTAATCCGAGATGATAATAAAAAACCAGCCCATAACATGATTAATATGAGATAATAAGGAATATTAGGGTGTGAATAGAACAGTGTTAAAGTGATGAGGGATATCAATGAGATAAAAATTAACCTTAAATTGATGCCTATAGAAAAGTTAAGGTTCCCTTTGAACTTATTTTTTAAAAATGGATATAATAGATTAATCCCTCTTGTTGATCCCATTAAGATGATAAAATTAATTAATACACTAATAATTATGCCTTCAATTAAAAAGTCGGTCGAAATAATTTGGCTAAATGCCACATTAAAAATCTTTATCAATGACGAGATAAGAAAGAGAAAAACTGAAAAAGAAAGCACATTTCTTAAATACCATAGATGTATCTCCTTTTTATGAAATATCCATCTGATTACAGGCAAATACAGGTGATAATTCAATACAGAATACCAATAAGTAGCTGTATTGGACTGATATCTTTTTGGATTATTTGTGTCAATATTGCAATAACAGAATCCGATTAGTAATCCCACGAAAAATAAGAAAAAGTGGTTTTCATCTGAATGTGATACAATGAAAATAGAAGAACCAGAGATTAATATGGTTGCAAGAACAAGGTAAAAGTTAATTTTTTGCCAATTTCTAATTCTTTTACTATTCATTTCCATTCTTCCAAAAGTAAAGATCGTATTTGTTGATTCGTTTCTTCAAGAGTAATACTGTTTCTGATTAATGAGACACAAAGGCAGACTCATTAATAATAAAAATTAATGATTTTTTCCAAATGACAAATAATGGTAGAGATCTTTCGGATCGATCCTATCAGCAATAGCCTTTATCGAATCTCCCCAACCTTCAACATCCCGTGCCGAAATAATATCCACATTCCCGCCCTGGTGATCTCCTTCCCCGACTTCATCTTCAAGCCAGGATTCAACCTCCAGGTAGGTATTCTTCAGACCTTCAAGTACCTCGGGGTCAGCAACCCATAACTCCCGCTGATGGGCTTCAAGGAGACGCCGGGTGAGTTCTTCAAATGCATACGGGTTCTTCTCCTGGAAGAACTCTTTCATCTCCCGGTCAAGGACAAATTTATTTGCGATCTCATCAAAGATCCAGTCATCAATCTCCCCGGTTGCTGCCTGCCATCCCATGAGATGCTCGGTCCGGGTAGAAACCGCGGTGGCACCATTATACCCGGATTTTTTTATTCGCTCTATCCATTTCGGATTGAACATTTTTGCCCGCATAACACGGCGAACCTCGTCTGCCATGTCATGAACATAGACGTGTTCAGGCTCACGAGTGTCACCATAATATGATTTCACTTCGTTCGGGTTAAAATGCCGGGCTGCAAGCGTCATTCCCCCATGATTTCCAAAGAAACAGCAGCATCCCAGTAGATCACAGGTATCAGATGCAGTCTTATCAAAAGTTACCTCTACGGTAGCGAGATTCCGGGCGAACTGTTCAGGTTTTAGTTTCCCGGCGTACTCCTTCCCATATGCAAAGGCATGGGTTGCCATGAAAACATCTACCAGATCCTTCTCCGTCTCCCATGCACTGGCATGAACCGCAAGAGCCACACCGGTGACGTATGCCCCAGGTGGGTTGCTGAAGATTCTCAGGGTCGCATTTCTCCAGTCCTCACTGGTTTCCTGCTGGGACATCAGAGCATGTTTTCTGATGAAATTCATCTCAACCGGCTCATCAAGAGACGCTACCGTCCGGATAGCTTCATCCATCAGTTCATAACAGGTAGGGTAACAATCCCGAAGAGTTGAGGTGATCTCAATCGTAACATCGATCCGTGGCCTGCCAAGTTGCTCAAGAGAGACCACTCTGAATGTCTTCACCTGTCCAGATGCATTCCACACCGGTTCGACCCCGATAAGATGGAAAAGCTGGGCAAACCCTTCACCATCAGAACACATCATGTCCATAGCCATCCAGAAGTATCCCACGTTTTCCGGGAGTCTCCCCTCTTCCTTCATATATTTCTGCAGAAGGGATTCGGCAAGTTGTTTTCCGACTATCCAAGCTGATTTAGTCGGTGTTTTGTAAGGATAGGTAGAATAAAAGTTTCTTCCGGTTGGGAGAATTTCATCCTGTCCCCTGCTCAGATAGCCGGATGGTCCGGGGGGAGTATGGCCCATCTCCATACCGTTAAACAGCGCTTCCATCTCTTTTGACTGTTCAAGACGCTCATTGATATCCAGGATCCGAAGTTGAATCAGTCGCAATTTATCTTCCTGCTCCCGTGTCAGGGTCTGATCAAACAGCTCCAGGAGAGTGGACCCGGGGTTTTCAATGGTATTCCTGATGAAGGATTTTGCACGTTCATCAAGTTCTTCTAACAGGGCTCCGTATGATTTCCCAAAGGTGTGAGAAAACTGATCCTGATGGCCAAGAAGATCATCAAAATCTAGACCCAGGTTTTCTGCGATCACCCGTCTTACACACTGGTCACCGATATCAAACCTAATGATATTGTTTACAAATTCAACCAGGGACTCCTCTTCAGGTATTTCACCAAAAATGTGAGATGCTCTCCCTATCTGGGTGTTGCGGATCTTTGAAAGAACCTCATGGGCCTTTCCCTTCAGGATTTCAAAAGAATCGGTATCTGACAGATGCATATCACTGTCCAGGTTAATCTCTTTCACCATATCCCTGACAAGGTGCTCTATGGCATGCTGGCGTGCCGGATTGTCATGAACGGTCTCATACTCCACGAGAAGATTCTCCAGGTCTTCGAGTCTTTCATAGAGTTGAGAATGGTCCATTACGGAGAGCATATAATCAATCAGGGTTGCATAGGTTCTTCGTTTGGCAAGAGCTCCTTCTGGTGGATTATTGGAACAATAGATGTAAAGATAGGGGATATCTCCGATACAGACATCAGGTGAACAGGATGCTGACATGCCTACCCCTTTTCCCGGAGTGAGTTCAAGGGTTCCATGTGTTCCTACATGGATCAAGACATCAGCGCCAAAATCCTCCTGGATATAGTGATACGTGGCCAGGTACTGATGAGGTGGGGGACAGAGTGGATCATGCAGAATCTTGCAGACCTTTCCGTCACATTTTGGCCCGTAACAGCCCCGTTTTGGCTGGCAGCAGACCAATGCATTCCCAAAACGAATGCCGGTAATCAGGATCTTTCCATCAAGGATCATCCCCAGACCGGGAGGAACTCCCCAGAGTGATTCGACTTTTTCCCGAAACTCAGGATCAAGGGTATCGTACCATACATGATACTCTTCAGGAGTGATCTGGGCAATCGCCCCTCCTTTTTTCACAATATCCTCAACCGTTGTCCACCTGAACTCGCAGAGCGCCCTCCTCTCGAGGATTAATTTCACGAGTGCCTGCCCGTCTTCAGGGATATCCGATATCGTATACCCTTCTTCGGCAAGGCTATTGAGCAGTTTGACCATACTCTGCAGCCCGTTCATATGGCCAGCTCCGCCTACCGTTGCGTCTACACTGGTTCAGGGATTGTTGTTGAGCATGAAGACTACTTTTCGATCATCTTTCGGGGTGTTCTTGAGTCGTATCCTCCGTTTGATTCTTCGTGCCTCCCGTTCACACCGTTCAGAT
>NZ_JAJRBM010000046.1 GCF_028679455.1 Methanospirillum sp.
ATCATGCACTGGTCATGATTTCTGCAGAAGTAAAATTCTCTACATGCGGTGATACCGAGAGAAGGAGCATCAATTCTGCGAACTTCACATCCCGCATCACGAGCCCCGGATATTGCTTTTTCTAGCAGGAGTGCGGTATTTCCCTCAGGTAAGGGGCTGCCAAGGAGTGCTGCTATGACTGGTTTCATGAGATAGGTGTTATCGGGGTAGGTATTTTAGTATAACGATCAAATAAATTCGTAATATTTCATCAGAATATATAGGGTGTTATCGGGATTGACTATTTCTAAATATCCAGAGTATCTCGCGTGTATACCCATAGATACCATACACAATCGATCATGATGAAGACTCAATTGATAAAAATCGCAACTGCGGAATGTTTTACTCACGGTATCGTCGCCCGGGAGATCCATGCATTTGCACGGGGCTATCCGTTGAATCATCCCTGGCAGGTGAACTCGGAACATTATCATCTTTCTCTGACAGCCGGAATGTTTATCCCGACACTTTCGGGAGTTCGAGATCTCCTCATGATTGATCCGCTTCCTCCGGTCGAATCTCCGGATGATATCAAGATTTATGATCAGGAACAGGATCTGGCTATGGCGATAAAGATGGCTACGGAAGTGAGGCGAATCACGGGGGCCCAAATTGGGATAGGAACATCTGCAGGTATCGGTACCGGATGCATAGCCCTGGTCAGTGATGGAATCACTATCACCGATACCACTGAAATTCATGCTGATCTCCGAACTTCAAATCCCAGCAAAATTATGGAACGACAGAAATCCGGAGTTTCTCATGCACTGCTATTATTGGAATTAGCATTGCAGAAATATTATTAGAAGATTTTTTGTACAAGCCTTTTGATCTCCAATCCTGATATCGTGGGGGATGAGGCTTTGCCGAAGTAACACGTATTTTATCTTCGTAATAATAAGTGTACTTATATGCGCTCATCACATTTGATGAAGGTCTGGTTTTTGGAGAATATTTGCAATCCTGATTCTTGTCGCGAACAGGAAAGGAGTTCCTCGGTAAGGGTGATGAATGATGATTGAAGCACTTTCGATAGATGAACTTGAGCGGCTAAAAGAGCCCTGGGGAGAGGTGACTCTGGTAGGTTTGGGCCGTCTGGGACTCCGGACTGCTCTTACGCTTATGCAGGCACATCGTGGTGGTCCAAAACGTATTGTGGGCATTGACGGTCAGATTATCTCTCCTGATGATCTCATCTTCAGGATGATGGGGGCTCATGCCGGAGAATACAAGGCAACATTTCTCCAGAAATTAGCCACTTCAGGTTTTTCAAAAGAGATCACTGGTATTACGTCCTATATCTCTGATGCGAATATGGACGATCTGATCGCCGGTGATGTGGTTTGTATAGAAATTGCCGGTGGTGACACGCTGCCACTCACGGTAAAAATTATACAGCATGCTCACCGGATCGGCGCAATCACCATCAGCACCATGGGTGTTTTCGGAGTCGGTGATGTTGACGTGCACGTTGTACCGATTGAAGAGGCAGATCCACAGAATCCTATCGTAGAGTACCTCCAAAAGAATGGGATCACAAACCACACCCTGATTGGAACCGGGAAATTAATCCGTGACTGGGAACCGGTTATTCCCCCGGTTCTTGACCGTGTTTCTCTTGCCATCAGTTCAGAGATATTGAGACAATTATATCAGAGAAGGATTGCTCTATCTGATCCTGTTCACCTCTGAATGGGCTCTTGATCACACGTTTTTCATTTTAGTAAGAAAAAATATGTAAAAGATATATGCACGTCCCACGTATCTCTCATTCATCGTACAGCTTATCAGGAGCACATATGCAGGACCTAATTCAAAAAGCGGTTTATGATCGTGATGCAGCATGGGAATTGTCAAAATCTCAAAAAAATCCTTTGGACATCGTGCAATTTGTCTCTGAACTGGATCGCGATCAGGCAATGCAACTCGGCATGAACCTGAAGCGGTTTCCGATGGGCTGCGACCTCACCGAGATCATGGCAGGAACATGTGCATCAGATCTCGAAAAGAACGATATTCTCGGGAATTGTATGCTATCAGATTCTATTGGTGCATCGATTCATGTCTGTGCGTATGCCTTCGCAGATATCGCTGAATCGTATGGGATGCGGGGTATTGATCTGCTCAGAGAGGTGCGTGAGGTTACCGAAGTCCCTCTTGATCTGGATCATTTTGGTTCTAACGGCCCGATGCGTCTTTCAAAAACCATCAGTAGTTGTCCGGGTGAGTGTTACCACCAGGGACCTCCCTTTAAGGGCTGTCCCAGAAACAGGATACATTCAAGACTCCTGGAGAAAGAAGAAGACGGAATTTCAGATAAAGAAGAATGGATCAAAATCTCCTCTTCAGTTGCAATAAATCTCACCTGCGTTCAGAATGCGGAGGGTCATGCAGCCCCATTAAAGGAAGCAAAGGACGTTGCCCGTCTGGCAAAAAAGTATGGAAAAGGAGTTGAGGCCATTATGTTCATCGGGGATGGATATAATGACCTGATAGAAGGTTTTTCTGCAGGACTTGAGATGGGCGTTGACGTGTTTGTCCTTGAAGGAGGTCCCTTTAATTGTGCTCCGGACCGGCTCGATGCATTTGCTCGTGCGGTTGCCATGGCCCGAATTTTGGCACCCGGTAAGATTGTTGCCACGAATGGTGCGTATGAGGATGAATGCAGAATCGGACTACGTTCCGGCCTGAATGCAATCATATCAGGGTTTCCCAAGAATCACCATGGATATATGTGCGGATATGCTCCGGGAACTGCCAGGAGAGGCAACTTTGGTCTCCCGCGAATCATGCAGATTATAAAAGAAGAAATAGCCGGAGGCTTTACTAACGCTCCGATACAAAAAGGGGAATTAGAAGCACTGGCAAGAGCAGTGAAAATCGTCGATCCATCGCGAGTATATCCCCAGAAGATTGGGTACACATTTGTTGGTGATGCTCACTGGGTTACGCTTCCGTCAACACCGCTCTATAACCGTGTTGAGGTGAAAAAGACGGTATCTGATCTGGTATCCATGGCAGCAGGAGGGTTCATCGGAGACAAGGTTGCGCTTCTCGGAGGCAGGTTTGTCTCCTGGGTAGTGGCCAAAGAGCTTGACGGGCTTGTAGACGAGATCATCATCAGTGATATCGATCCCTGGGTTGAGAAAGTCACTGTCGAAAATTTGAGATCAACGCTGGAAACCGAGGTTACCAACGGCAACTCACAGGATCTGAATGCGTATCATGCTGCAAACTCTGCCATTGTCAGTTCTACTATCCCTTCGGTTGTTAATGGCATCACAAAGAGTCTTCCCGGGTGTATCAGTTTGATCTGAACCTGGGATATGTGTTTAATTTTTTCAGGTTTGCAGAGGATCTGGTGTTCAGGGTCCTATGGGTGATAGGAACATGATTCAGGGGGGACACGAAGCAGGAATTTGGCTCCGGCTCCTTCTGTTCCGCACTCACTGATCTGAATGCCCGTTAACGCCAGAATCTCTCTGACCAGGAAAAGCCCGAGGCCGGTATTTGTGCCATAGCCCCGTTCAAATATCTGTTCTTTCTCTGATTCTGCAATTCCCATACCATTGTCCTCAATAATGAGATCTAGTCCGCCAGTATCATCCCTGATTCCTGTGATGGTAACGCTCGTCGCATGTCCTCCATGTCTGACTACATTATCTATCAGGTTCCAGATAACCAGGTAAAACATGGCATCTGCATACACACTGGCATCAGGAAGTTCGACGGTGATGGTAATCGTTGGAAATCCTGCCCTTATTTCATCTGAATGGATAAGAGAAGATAAATCATCCCAAACAGGGTCTGAATTGCCAATCTGCTCGTACTCTTTTGTGAATGCGATAATATTCTGGATCCTGGTGCATATCCTTATGCATCTCCCGCACCAGTCCTTAACATTCAGATCCTGTGTCTCAAACCTGATGAGATTAATATAGCCGATCAATGCAGTCAACTGATTCCTGATATCGTGCCTGGATATCATCGTCAGCGTGTTGAGTTTCTTGTTTGCCTGCCTGAGCGACTCCTCGATACGTTTCTGACCGGTGATATCAACCATGGAGGTGAGAACGGATCGATACTCATCATTCTTTCGTGGTACGACCCAGTTCAGGTATATGTCCCGTTCCTCCTGATTCGGAAGAATCAGATGATCATAGGCTGAAAATGACTCCTTTTTTTCTTTGATGCAGGTACAGGCCTCAAGAAATAATGACTGTGCAGCTGCGGTAGCGCCCAGAATTTTCATGGACTCCTGTGGTGATGATATATCAGATCCCAAAAGACGGTATGATTCCTGGTTCATTCCGGTGAGTCTGACCTCTCTCATCAGGTTTGTAATCATCCCTGGATCAAGGCAAAAATCATCATCAGATACTTCTCCTCCCTGGTTCCAGTCCTGAAGATGCTGATACACACCTGAATAATCATTTTCAAATATCGCTACCGGAGCATTCTCAAAAAGCATCCTGAAACGTTCCTTACTTCGGTTCATCGCTTCAGTTGCAGCATATCTTCGTTCTTCAGAACCTATTGCTCCGATAAGGAGTCTGATAAATGCATCACAGAATGAGGACTCTTCTTCTCCACAAAAAGTAAGGACAATATAACTTCCTTCAGAGGGAGTAACATCATACTGATGAGTATACCAGGAAACAGGAAGCACAAGAGCTGAGTTTGTTCCCTGTACCGAGATGATGCTTCGTAGTGTCTCTTCATCATCGGCATGGCCTTCAGCACTATGAATGCAGATAAAATCAGGTGCTCGTACTTGCTTTTTGATATATCCTGCACCAATAGCACCACAGAACCGACAGGCGAGTGAAAGTATCGAGTCAATATTTTCTTCAAAATTCGTCCCGAATCTCATCATACTATCGGCGATAGCAGAGAGTTGGTCTCGCAGAACCTTATTCTGTACAATTATGGAACGTCTGCGGGTAAGGTCACGGATAATGACTACCGCACCTTCAGGAGAACCGCTAGATCCTGTGATTAGAGAGATTTTCTCCCAATATGTCTTTGTACTCCCGTCAGGAGTTGGAACTGTTCGTTTTCCAATGATAAGTGTGCTGGTAGAGAGGGTGATCTCGTATCCCTCAAGATGATCAGAATCATGGTCGAGTAATGAATCAACTGCCATATGCCGGGAAATTCCCCCAAACATCAAAGAATATTGTTGCCACCCGGTACCGATCATTGAAGATTCATCAGCACCGGTCATCTCCTGAACCGCTTTGTTCCATGCGATGACACATCCATTCAGATCGACGGCAAATGCAGGTTCGGGAAGATTATCAAAGAGTGTGGCTCCCAAAGATGACATGGGAGAGCCAGGAGAATTGGATTTCAGTTTGTTGAGCAGGATCTCCTTTTGTATAATTGCCGCAAGTTCTGTAAACATTGCACGAGGATCTGCAGTTTTGTGCAGATAGGAGGCTGCCCCGGCATTAAGGGCCTGTAACATGACTGCATCATTGCCTCTGCCGGTCAGGAGGATGAACGGGAGTGAGATGCCCCGCTCTCTAATTAGTTCCAGTAGTTCAATGCCGTTCATCTCTGGCATTTCAAAGTCAGAGACTATGGCATCAAATCCGGCCAGGTCCATTCGGGATGCTTTCAGGGGATCAGATTCGGGGACTACCTCAAAATTCCCCATCTTCTTCAAAAACAAGGTTGAAATATCTAATATCAAAGGATTATCGTCAACATGCAGAATACGAATTACTGGTTGTCTGTGGATACCTGTGGTAGGGGGGTGGTCAATAATTTCAGGTTGGCGAGGAGGTCTGGGATTATGGGGTTCAGATGTGGTAATACTACTCACTCCGTATGAGATATTTTTATATTGGGCTTGGACTTGTGTATTTCACTTTATGATCGAACGGGAAAAATTTGTAATACCCATTATAATATTCGTGACATATGATACTACGTACTTGTATCAGTCTCAATAAAAGATCTCTGAATTCATCGGTTCAGCATTGTATGCTTTCGTAAATCAGATGCTGATTTATCTTTCCTTCAAAGGAGGAATGTCGATTTGAAATTAAGTGGGCACGCGTTATTAATTCTTTTAACGTAACATTTATTCAGCATATTGCCGATATGTATGGGAGAAGGTAAGGGCAAGCGGATGTTCATCATCGGACGAGGGCACTCCTGCACACCACAGATCTTCCGATATGATCTCACACCAGAGTCTTGAACGTGAAGTCACACAGTCCAACCATTTCGTAAAAATAAGGGGCCAACCCTTTACCTTTTCATTAAAAATCCAGTCCCTGATAACCTGACTGGCTGAATCGTCCGGATAAGGTAGGAAAAACAGATTCTACGGATTAACTCGTTTCCTTGGACGTAGTTGTTGTCCGATGATTATGGTTGAGTGCAGAACTTTTTTTTACCGAATCCTTCTCAGTCTCTTCAAGTCCATACACTCGTTTGATAAATCCAATGTATTCATTGAAAATCCGATTATCAGGCTCATATGAAAACGATTTTCCGGTGATGCGGTCCTGCATATGCATTCCGACGGTTCCCGGTACAATCCTGAACCAGTGATCCCGGTCTTCAAGGATGATCCGTTCAGGTGAATGAACAACCTGTCTGATTGATTGTTCAATGGAGGTTGCATTCCAGACCGATACATCAAGATCTGATGCTCCATGGATAATAAGGGTCGGTGAAGTAACAAACCTGAACATCGCCTTGGGTGTTTCATTCCCGGTAAAAAGCATGCGATCTAATGGAATATCCAGCGATTGGGAGTTATTCTGAAGATGGATTCGGGTTCGGTTTCTCCGGATGGCATGAAGGATAGAGCCGATATTTTCTGCTATCAACTGTGAGCAGGGATCAGGAATGATTGCCTCTTCTCTCTCTTCTTTAATATTTCTGGCCTCAATAGGAAGGAGATACTTCAGAGAGAGAATAACTTCAAGGTCAGAATATATTCCTCCTGCGAAGATGAATGCCCCCGGCCTGATTCCATATGATGCCAACTGACAATGGACATATCCACCGAGGCCATGGCCGATAAAGATCATCGCTGACGGATCCCAGGAATTTTCCGGATCAAGATTTTTGAGAGCAGTGAGCACTCCTTCTGGTCCTGCGGATTGCGAGAGGAGGGCATCATCCGGTCTTGGGATCCCGTCCTCATGCGATGAAAGGCGAAGAGTATAGATCCCCTCACTGGTGAGAGCAGTTGATAGTTCATGAAGAAATATGCCTTCATTGAGCCATAGGGCTTCTGGAATTCCCGGCCCGCAGTGAGGAATTATTCCATATGACCAGTCTCCACAGAGAATTGCAAGCAACGAGCCTGGTAATGGGTGTTCGGGCTTTTCCAGTATCCAGTGAGGAGAAACCGGATTTACTAGTTGAGAACTTTCAGTACGCATAATTTGTATTCACTTGATAATACTCAATCACATATTGGTGTGAAGTATTGATATTTATTTCTTCATCACCTGTAGATGCTGGATCCTAACTTTCACGATGTACGACGCGTTCACGAGTAATCGTATTCCTCTTAGTATCGATCCATGGGGGAGGTCACTGTTGCTACAAATATGCATATTCGTAACATTTTTAATGACGTGAGTCCCACTAGTACTTACGATTCCGGTGGGAGTGAAAACTCCATCTTTGCACTCCGGATCGGCAAAAGGGAGTGAGCGGGAATTCAATGTCATATCAGATATGATACTTTAGTCAAGAGAATCGCCTTTCTGATTATGTCATCACCTCAACTACTTTCTCCCTGATTATGTGTACTCGTAGGGAAACTGTTGTCACAATCTGTGCGTTCAGATGATAAAAACCTCCTGCGGCTCCTGTTCTTGGCTTTTCGTATTGTCGAATCGGCAGCTGAAGGGTTGACTGGAATTATCTCTCATTTCCATTGAGGCTGATGCGAAACAAACGTACCCTTCTCTTGGTTTTCTATGCTCCTCATAATCAAATACAAATCTGAAATTAGTCTTATATTATCATTGTATTCGTCGACTTGTGCGTGCTTTGCATAATTTTTGCCCAGGATACTTCATGGTGGAAATGAACATGATTCTCACGGTAAGGGGGAGTAATCGTAAGCAATTTCTGATTTGCTTGTATTTTTGCGAGGGGGTCGGAGGATTGCCTCCATTCAGTGTTTATTTGAAAGACAGAAGTGCTTAAATATCTCCCTGCAAAAACAATTCATCATACTAAGTATTACGAATACTAAAAATTTAATAATTTTTTAATACTGTGATGTGCCAACTTTCTTCCAGCTCAGTACCCCTGTGGTTCATGGGCAGTCACTTCACACCGACATTACTTCGAACTGGATGAAACCATGACCAAATATCAGGATTCCATCGATCTCTATTCAGATGATGGAAAACTTCTCAAAGGCGGTGTTATGCTGGATAAGATCCATCCGCTCCTTAATCCGGCAACACTGAAGATCGTAGATCTTACCAAACGTACCATCAATGTTAACCTTCTCGGCATAGAACAGGCCTTAAAAGGTGCAAAACTCGGGAAAGGGAGAATACTGGGGAGAGAACTGAATCTCCCCATCATGGAACACAAAGACGCCCTCATTGAGCGGATCCATGATATGGTACAACTGGAAGAAGGAGACGATTCGAGCATCACTGAGTTTAACAACGGAAATCTCCTGCTTGTAAGGGTTCCAACCCGCAGGCTTGTTGGTGCATCAACTTATGATGCAGCAATCACCTCTGTTGCATCGGCCGTCACGTACGCAATTGTGGATGAGTTTGATGTCAGTCCCTTTGACGCATCCACCGTGAAGGCAGCAGCCTGGGGTTCATATCCTCATACCCAGGATATGGAAGGTGCTCTCGTCACCTCGATCCTGACCATCCCTCAGAATAACGAAGGGATCGGATATGCACTCAGGAATATTTCGGTTAATCACTTTGTAATGATGACCGGGAGAAACGCACTCCAGGGAGCTGCACTCGCATCAACCTTTGAAACGACTGCTATCTTCGAGATGGGATGTGTCGGGCCGTTTGAACGGAATCAACTTCTCAGTTACGGCTACCAGGGCCTGAATGCAAACAATATGGTCTACGATCTCGTGAAAGATAACGGCCAGACCGGCACTGTCGGAACTGTTGTTCAATCCCTGGTAGAACGTGCTCTGGAAGATCGCGTTATTAAACCCGGAAAGAAAGGAGGATATTTCCAGTTCTATGATACTGATGATCCGATGCTCTGGAATGCCTATGTGTCGGCAGGAACCCTTGCAGCGACGATTGTAAACTGTGGAGCAGGACGGTTCGTTCAGGCAGTATCAGCAACCCTGCTCTACTTCAATGATATGATTGAACATGAGACCGGTCTGCCAAGCAGCGATTTCGGGAGAAATATGGGTACCGGAGTCGGATTCTCGTTCTTCAGTCACTCAATCTACGGTGGTGGAGGTCCGGGAATCTTCAACGGAAACCACGTGGTTACCAGGCATGCATCAGGTGTTGCAATCCCCTGTGCCGTGGCGGCAGCTGCAATGGATGGCGGAACACAGATGTTCTCGCCTGAAGGGACATCAAAACTGATGGGAGAGACATACGGCACGATGGATGTGTTCCACCGGCCTATCCATCAGATTGCAGAAGGTGCGTAAGATGTGTGACGAATCTTCAGCAACCCAGGCAACCTACCCGCAGATTAAGATCGTCTCAATCAGGATGATGAAACCCGAGACAACCGAGAAATTGCTCAATCTGGTTGTCAAAGTTCCAGGAGTCAGAAGAATTCTGCTGAGAGGGCAGAACATTCCAAAAACAGTTCCTTACGGGCCTGCCCGGGGGATTGAGAACAAGACAAATTTTAAGACCGGAGTATCTGTTGCAGGAACTGATGTTGATATCAGGTTGATGGTTGGGGATGTGATTCTCGAACTTGAAGAACCATCGGTCGCTGATCGGATCAAAGAGACCTGTGATGAATTTTTTACGAATTTCGGGTTTTATATCCAGAAAGGGACATTCATCAAACCTTCTCCGTCCATGGTGGATTATGCAAAGTACGGCCCGAATGTAGAACCAGAACTCGTAGGGATGTTAGATCCAAAACGAAAAGACCGGATGGTTCTACTTGGGCGGCACAGCGAAAGATCAGGCCTCGCCAATGCGTGTGAAAATAATATGCTTGAAGGGTAGGTGAAAAAATGACCTATACTCCCAATTACGGACCCGGAACCTCTCTCGTCGCAAAAAACCGGCGAAAACAGATGGACCGTGGATACACCCTGAAAAAGATGCGAAATATCACTGATGAGGATATTGTCCTTATCCTCGGACATCGTGCTCCGGGTGAAGCCTATCGGAGCGTACATCCGCCGATTCAGGAGACAAATGAACCTGACTGCCCGATGAGAAAACTGGTGAAACCAACTGACGGGGCTCAGCACGGTGACCGGGTCAGGTATGTGCAGTTCGCTGATTCCATGTACAACGCTCCTTGTCAGCCGTATCAACGCACGTACTCTGAGATGTACCGGTTTCGGGGCATAGATCCCGGTACCTTATCAGGAAGGCAGATTGTCGAATGTCGAGAACGGGATCTTGAACAGTACTGTACAACCCTGATGGAGACCGAGATGTTTGATCCTGCACGGGTCAGCCTCCGGGGAGCCACGGTGCATGGTCACTCACTCCGGCTCTCTGAAGATGGGATGCAGTTTGATGCGATCCAGCGGTGTTCGCTCGGGAGTGACGGAAACGTATACTACGTAAAAAACCAGATCGGAGTTCCCCTGGACCGCCGGGTTCCGGTTGGAAAACCATTGGATGATGACTGGCTGAAAGAGAACAGCACGATCTTTCATTCCCTCCTGGGCAATCCGCTTCGTGAAGATCCAGAATACATCGAGTACCTGCAGCGGATCCATACCCTCAGAACAAAATATGGGTTTATGCCCAGGGAGAATAAACAATGACCCATGTTGAGAAGTCACAGAGAAAATTCCTCAAAGCTCTCAAGGAAAA
>NZ_JAJRBM010000006.1 GCF_028679455.1 Methanospirillum sp.
CAAGATTGAGAACACGGATTCTTTCGGAGGTCATATATGCCTGAACCTCGTGATATTGGAGTTTTTCTGCAGGATATGCTCACTGCGGCAGAGAAGATTACCACCTATGCACAAGGCCTTACCAGTTCTGATATCTCAATCCATGAAGAGAGGAATGAGGCAATCCTCTATAATCTTCTCATTCTTGGTGAAGCAGCAAAAGGAGTTCCGGATAATATAAGAGATAGATATCCGGAAGTTCCCTGGCGGTTTATTACAGGAATGCGAGACAAGATCATTCATCAATACTGGGGAATTAATCAGATCCAGATCTATAAGACTGTCACAGAAGAGGTCCCTCCTCTGATATCCATTCTCAAAATGATACTCGCTGAACTTGATAACCCAGAATAAAATAGTAGATCAAATCTACATCTTACCCTTTTCCCACCGGATTCTCTACCGGAACCTGCAGATCTGAAAATAATCACATCCAACACATTATTTCCCTGGTCTTCCTGGAAACCTCTTCACTTGGATCTGATCAATCTACACTTCAATAATCCACCAGACTACACCCGGATCAGCCCTGGCATCTTCGATGTAGGCAACCCCACCGGATGACACACTCTTTCCAAGAAGCCGAAGCCCGTATGCATAGATCTTCACCTGCATTGCTGCCGCTTCCGGAGCAATCACCTCATCAGAAGTCTTGTAATCCTGGATCTCAAGACCTCCTGGTGAGTCGAGCATCACATCAATCTTGCCGATGATGGTCCCGCTGTCAAACGGAAATTCTATCCTGTATTCAGAGGTATGAACCCGGAGAAGATCCTCCTTTCTCTGGTTTGCAAAGGATAAAAGGCGCTGGTGAGCCACCCGTTTCATACCTTCAAACCGATTCCGGTCAGCATATGGCAGATAAAACCCGGACTCAATTGACCGTTTATTTTACTGAAACACTCAGTTTGAGAATTTTGAGATCTCACCCTGACAGAAGTGGAAGGCTTTTCCAAACCCAAGATCAGGAGAGAGCCCGGGGAGAAAACCCCATTCTTTATTCAGACGGTACCGGTATGGACATTGCTGAAAGAGGATGAGATCCTTAGCAGAAAACGAATGGAGCTCGGCATCAGGCTCCGGGGCATGACAAGAAACTGCCTGAACAGGCCGGAGATATGGATGAGGAATGACCATATCTCTTCCGATCTCATTCTCAATAAACTGGGATGGTTGCATACCAGAGTCGCCTTCCTCTTCGTACCAGCTCATACAAACAAGATCCCGGGCCCGGGTAATGGCGATATAAAATAACTGACGTTCAGCCTCTCTGTTGCCTTCATACCGGAGAGCAGGGAAGAGTTCACGTGGGATGAGCCAGTTCTTCATCTCACCAATTCTTGACGAGGGAAACTTGCCATCAATCAGGGCAGGAACAAACACAACCGGCCATTCAAGACCTTTTGCCTGATGAACAGTGGAGAGACGGACTGCGTCGACAGAACTATCCTGCTCACCGGCAGACTCTTCGTATCGCCAGTATGCATACAGAAACAGGTACCAATGGAGATCCCTGAACATCCTGAAGATATCACCGGTCTTTCCCCCGTAGTTCTGGGAAGACTCAAAGTCGGAAAGCACCCTTCCAAAACTTGCAATGTTGCCCATCACAACAGCATCTTCAGCATTATCAGGAGATAAACCATGAAATCCAAGAATCGAAAGAAGGTTGTAGTATGTTGTTGTGATGTTCCGGTATGTTTTATTCTCAAGAACAGTATTCTTCCAGTACCCAAGTGCCTTTCTGACAACTTCTTTCGTATATGTGGATGAAACAATTGAAAACCAGTCGTCGAGTGCTGAATCAATAAGATTATCACCGTAGATTGTGGTTTTCCGGTCCTTGATAGTTGCCGGGAAGAATCCCTTTGATGAAAGCCAGCAGAATATTTTCGCCAGAGCCAGAATCTCCTGTCTCTTGAAAAAGTCCGACCTGACCGGACAGAATGAACGGAATATGATACCTTCGAAGTGCCTGGATAAATGGCGTTGCACTGTTGTTTATGCTCCGAAGCAGGATTCCGATATCCTGATACCTGCATGAGTTACCATTCACAAGCGATAGGATCTGCTCTGCAACTCCTTCAGCCTCATCCCCGGAGGTTGGATAATCTATCAGGTAGACAGCACCGGCATCAGGCCGTGTTGCAGTCATCGGTTCATATGGCCCGGTCTGAAAGTGAGAGGCAAGAGTATTTGCAACCGATACTATCTGTTTTCCGCTTCTCCGGTTCTCAGGCAGCACGATATCCCTGACCTCGGGATAGAAGGTCGCAAACCGCTGGAAACACCCTTCATCAGAACCTCTCCACTGGAAGATAGTCTGCCGTGGATCTCCGACAACAAAGATATTACTGTGGCCGATGGCGTTAATCAACGCCTCCTGTGCCGGATTGATATCCTGATATTCATCCACTATCAGATGCCTGATACTCCGGATCACGTCCGGATTTTCATGAAGATGATTGAGAGCAAGCGTGATCATCCGGTCAAACGTGAGCAGGTGGAACCGGTCAAGATACTCTTCGTACGCTCTGACCGAAGCAAAAAATTCAGGAGCCTGTTTTTTAATCTCCTCCCGGGAGAGAAGATCGTTATACATCACCGAGAGGCTCTGCTTGAATATGGTTGCCCGGTCGGTTGAGTTTCTCCCGGTTGTGAGACCTATCCGGTCAGAGATATTGATTAAAAGAGCCATCTCCTGGTTTTCATCCAGGACTTCCCATGAACCATATCCAAACTTCTCTTCCAGGATCCGGTTACAGAACCCGTGGATGGTGCCGATATACATGTCCCCGAGTGTATTATATATCTCGATGGCTTCAAGACCCAGTACACGTTTGAATATACGGTTCTTCATCGAGGCAGCAGCTTTTTCAGTAAACGTGAAGGCGACGATGGA
>NZ_JAJRBM010000047.1 GCF_028679455.1 Methanospirillum sp.
CGAATCTCCTTATTTATGCTGGATCCCTGGTTAACCCGGAGTTGGTACAGAGATCTCCAGCTGCTGAAAAATATGACAGCAACGGGATGTCCCTGGAAGAGATGACTCCCCTGATGGTTCAGGCAGCCCAGGAAGGAAAGACAGTTGTACGGTTACATTCGGGAGACCCGGCATTGTATGGAGCAATCATCGAACAGATGGAACTCCTCAAGGTTGAAGGAATTGCAGTTGAGGTTGTCCCCGGGGTTTCATCTCTTTTCGGTGCTGCAGCGGCGTTGCAGACTCAGTTAACCCTTCGAGGAGTATCTGAATCGGTTATCATTACACGACCAGCCGGAAAGACACTGGGACAGGATCATATATCTGATTACTCCCGGCACCATGAGACCATGGCAATTTTTCTTGGCTCTGATCGGTTAAGCGAAGTAACAGCCAAGGTCAGGCACCCAACCCATACTCCGGCAGTAGTAATATTTCACGCAACCTGGCCGGATCAACTAATTATCAGGGGAACTGTTGAAGATATTGCTCAAAAAGCACATGATGCAGGTGTCAACCGTTCTGCACTGCTTCTCATTGGAGAAGTCTTTGGTGAGGAACTTCCCGGGCATATCAGATCAGAATTATATTCATGACCATAACAATCATAACTGCTCTCCCATATTTTGAAAATAACGCCAGAATTGTGGCTTCTGCTATAGGTGGGACATTTGTCCCATACCACGAAGCCGTTTTTTACGATGCTGTGCAAACAGCGGACAGAGTCGTTGCGATGATGGCGACCGGGATTGTAATGCGGAAGATTGCCCCCCTTCTCACAGACAAATGGAAAGATCCTGCGATTCTGGTGATAAGCCCAGATATGAAATTTGTGATCCCGTTAACCGGAGGGCATCACGGAGGAAATGAACTTGCCTACGAGTTAGAAGAGAAAATCGGACTAATTCCGGTTATCACTACCGCTACAGAGGCCACCGGAAAGCCATCAGTAGAGGGGATTGCCAGAGAACGACACCTTCGTATCGTAAACACCGACTCAACCCGGATATCTAACGCTGCGATTCTCTCAGGGAGCGCAAATTTATTCACGCTGGATGGGCCAGGGATGATTATTGCGGGAAAAGGGGTCTCATTTCTTGTATCTGATGCACCTTATACTGCAGGGATTGGCTGCCGGAAAGGGACACCATCAGAGGAGATCATTACTGCGATTGATGAGGCACTCCGATCTCACGCAATACCCCGGACAGATATTTGTATCTATGCCACCAGTACCCTGAAACTTCATGAACAGGGGCTAACAGATGCAATCCGCGAGATAGGAGGCAATCTGATCTATCTAGATCAAAAAACACTGTGCAGGGAGTCAGTTGTATCAGATTCTGCCGCAGAACGATTTGGCCTCCCCGGGGTTGCAGAACCAGCTGCGCTTGCGGTATCATACCGAAAAGAACTCATTATGGAGAAAACAGTTTATGGAAATGTCACCATCGCCTTTGCCCGATAATACCATCACGGGCAGGCTTTATATTATAGGGATTGGACCCGGTTCACCTGGAATGCTGACCAGGCATGCTGAAACGGCGCTCACAGAGTCTGAGGTAATTATTGGAAATGATTTTTATCTGGATCAGATCTCTCACCTGCTTGATGGAAAAACCGTGATCAGGAGTAGGATGGGAAAAGAAGTCGATCGTGCGCAGGAGTGTATCAATCTTGCAAAAAAAACGAGCGTAGCCATGGTTTCAGGAGGAGATCCTGGAGTGTATGGGATGGCAAGCATTGTTCTGGAAGTCCTCAAACATTCAGGAGATGATATTCCGGTAGAAATTGTCCCTGGGATCACAGCCGCTACCGCAGGTGCAGCGCGACTTGGATCTCCACTTTCAGGTGATTTTGCCGTAGTCAGCCTCTCTGATCTCCTCACACCACGGGAAGTAATTCGAGCAAGACTTTCAGCTCTGTTTTCAATAAAAATACCAGTAGTCCTCTATAACCCGAAGAGCAGAACCAGAACAGAACAACTTGGTGAGGCTATCACACTAGCGTTGCAGTATCTTCCTCCTGAAACCCCTGTTGGAGTAGTCCGAAATGCATACCGGGAGGATGAATCAACCCTCTATACAACACTCGGAAAAGTCTGTGAGATTGAGGATCTGATCGATATGCATGCTGTAGTGTTTATAGGTGGAGAAGAGACAAGATTCTGGAAAAGAGGCGATGATGTCAAAGGAATTATCACACCACGGGGATACCACCGGAAATACCTATATTGATCTCGGGGCAGATACACGGGAGGGCTATGCAATATCTTCCCGATCCCGGAAAATGGCACGCAATGCGATCGGAGACAATACACCTGAAGACAGGATCCGTCAACGATGTTCTATCGCAGTTGGGGACTTTGCGATGGCTGATCTGATGAGGTTCTGCCATGAGCCGATATCAGCAGGTCTTGCTGCATTAGCCGCAGGTGTCCCGATATTCACTGATATCAGGATGGTTCAGACAGGTATCCAGAAAAAAGGGCACTCCAGCCGGGTAGTCTGTGTATTGGATATTCCAGCCGATGTTCCACTTCAAGCAGACATAACACGGACTTCTGCAGGATTCCTTGCTATACGGGATCAACTGGGGGGAGCAATCATCGTAATTGGAAATGCGCCATCAGCGCTTTTGGTCGTATGTGATATGATCCGTGAGGGAACCAGACCGGCATTGGTAATCGGAACCCCAGTAGGATTCGTAAATGCAGCGGAATCAAAAGAGGTACTCAGGACAGTTGATATCCCCTCTATTTCAAATGAAGGAACCAGGGGCGGAACACCGGTTGCAGTAGCAGCACTGAATGAGATCATCACTATCTTTGTATCAAAGCAATAACGGAGGAGATCACGTGATCGATCCGGTGAGTGGGTTTTGTTATCCTGCTTCATGGATATCAGCTTGCACTAGTGTTGAAGCACGTGAAGCAGTAAAGGTGGGTCTTGCTGTTCTTACTGCGGACGGGACAATCAGAAAGCGCGGGTTCACAACAGGCACTACCGCTGCTGCCGCTTCAAAAGCGGCAGTCCTTTCGATAAAGAGTCAAATCACCGGAACCGTCACCATTATGACCCCGGTAGGTATCAGGGTATCAGTAGAAGCACAGGGTGTTAATGGTCATGGAATCAGCCAAAAATATTCAGGTGACTATCCAGGAGATGTTACTGCCGGGATAACATTTCACGCTTCGGCCACTCCGGTTGCCAATGGGATTGAAATCACGTGTGGAGAGGGCATCGGAATATGGAAACGAAAAAACCCACGATACCAGATCGGATCTCCTGCAATAAGTCCGCCTGCATTGAGTGAGATACAAAATGCCATTACAGAGGCAATCACAGAAGTGGGAATTCCCGGAGCCCACGTAATTATCTCTGCAGAAAATGGAAAGGCAATTGCAACTCATACCCTGAATGCGAAAATAGGGGTGGAAGAAGGGATTTCAGTTTTGGGATCTACTGGCTTTGTAGAACCCTGGGATGATCACCTTGAGGAGACCGTCATGGAACGTGTTTCATCTGCACAAAAAGTTGTCCTTACTACCGGGAGAATTGGACTTATGCATGCAAGACTTCTCTTTCCCACCCACGAAGTTATCTTGGTAGGTTCCCGACTCGGGCATGCACTGCCCATAGCAAAGGGTGAGGTGATCATCTGTGGTCTGCCAGCACTGATCCTGAAATATATCAATCCCAAATTCCTGGATGATTCCGGGTATGATTCAATAGAAGAGATGATTGGGACTGATGAATTTGATCATCGGTCTGATGAGTCACTATCCCATTTTTGCGAACAACATCCGGGAGTGCACATCGTCCTGCTCAGCCGGGAAGGATCGATCATCAAAGAGGCCCCATGAAGATCGTCGGTGTTGGATGCGGACCTAATCTCCTGACCAGTCAGGCAGAGATGGTGATCAGATCTGCAACCCATATTGTTGGATCGGAACGAGCAATTGCTCTGGTAGAAGAAAAAATCCCTTCAGGTTGTGATGTAAGAGTAATCGAGGATTATCGTGCATTGAGAGCGCTCCCGGAGGATACCGTGATTCTATCCACAGGTGATCCGATGCTTTCAGGCCTTGGATATCTCCCAGGGGAGATCATTCCAGGGATATCATCAGTACAACTCGGGGCTGCACGACTCCATATTCCCTTAACCAGACTTCTGGTTCTTACCGCACACGGACGTGGTCATGAAGAGACCATCTCGATCGCATGTGACGAGGTTGAACGGGGTAAAACAATCTGTTTGATCACAGACCCATCTTTCAGTACCGATACACTCGTAGCAAAACTCAAACATCACCCAGAATGTCGTATGATTATCTGCCAGGATATTGGCTACCCTGAAGAACAGATTATTGAAGGGACTGTGAAAAACCCGCCACACCCCACTTCCGGGATGTACATATTGTTTCTTCTTTCACAAACCTAAAGCCATATCAAGGCCTTGGATTTTAGTTTTTCCAAAAGGGATTGGTCCCTGTGTTGACCTTGGGCAGTCAACCGGTTAATGAGGTTTCACAGAGACCAATGGGGTCTTCATCGAACAATGCCCTCCTACAACAACAGGAGTGATAACCGCATTTGATGGGGGGTGTGAAATGAGGTATTTCACATGTATGCGTCAGGTGTTATTCGGATGGGGGGATGTGTTATCACTACGTTGTTAGCTGCAGAGAGGTAAGGAATAGTTTATTTTTGACCTATATTAAATTTAGGGAAGAAGATTAGATATTTATTGAAACAAGGGCATAATTACGTTCAGTCAATTAGGCAACCGCATTGTAGTTCAAATAAAACTTTTAGGTTAGAGATGAAAGAACAGGAATAAATAAATCGACTGCCTATATGAGTATGTGAAGACAACAACCCGGGTCAAGAAAATAAACGGGCATGAATACCTGTACGAAATAACTTATTATTACGACAAGGAGACCCGGCGGACTCGGCAAAAAAGCAGATATCTGGGGAAGTATGTTGATGGAAAACCGGTTCGGGTCAGGGAAAAAGCTAAGAGTCCTGAACGAGTATACGCGTATGGCGAACTGATTCCCTACCTTAACGCTATCCGTACACTTGATCTCTCAGGAATTTTGGAAACTCACCTGACTGAACATGAAACCCGAATCTGTCTCACTCTGGCAATTGCTGCCCTGACATGTCCAGATGCGATTTATAATCCGGGGGCATGGTTTGAAGGAACGGCACTCTCCCGCGTTTATCCCGGGTTAAAAATATCCAGCCAGACCGTTTCAAAACTCCTTAAAAAGATCGGCGAAACTGGCATTTCAATGGATATCTGTCGTACCTATATCAGTAGGAGGGAGACTGCAGAGAGCAGAGTATATGACCTCATGATCCCCCAACTCCGTTTTTCTGCCGCAAATAAACGGCATAAATCTAATGTTCAATTTTTTGATCAGGTATCCCTCTATTATGATCGGGATTTGAGCGTCCCTGCAGCATACATGCCCCACCCAAAAAATTTAACCGCCACCCGCCTGGTAAAAAATGCAGTTGCCGGGATGCACATCTTTCATTATCGAAATACCACCCTTATATCGGGAAGAGAATTTAATTCAGCCATGAATATTTACGGACTCATTTTTAGTGGTACCCCCTTTGTAATCCCCATCAATCCAGATAATGAACTTGTACGGGAAGAGATCAGACGCCACCGCAGTGAATTAATGCACCCTAAGAACCTCAAGATATTTCATGGGGAAACATTGTTTGTAGTGCCCATCACCATCCCTGTCGAATCGGTACAGATGCACGGATATATCTGTTATAGTCCCCGGCAGGATGAAGAGGAGCGAAATGAGTATACTGAGGATCTGGATCTCATCATTGAAAGTCTCCATAATATCCCGATTTACCGTTGGACTGATCCCGCTGATGCAGTGCTAGATATTGCAGGGAAATATGAGCAATTCATCCAATGGAAAGTTGACGATAACAGACTGATGGTGAATGTAAAACAGAAAGCGGTCGCACGGCAACTCAGGGATGCAGGAGTCTCAGTTCTTCTCTATGCAGGTGGTGAATTTCAGTGGGACCAGTGCATGCAATGGACATCAGAGCAACAGGAGGATGAGGAGTTCTTTAGTACGGTTACCAGCCGGCTGCAGATCTATCCCCACACCGTAGATGCTGAAACGATCAGACAGGGGATATACCTCATTGCTTTCATAAGCCTAATGCTAAAGCGGTGGGTTGAACGCCAATTAGAAGCCGCGGGTCTGTTAAGTGTCTCCAGTATACAGAAGATCATGATTGATCTTGAGAAGATCCGTCTTATTGGGTTAGGCAATGATCGCACCGTGGTTACCGGCCTTCATCCCAGGCAACAAGACATCCTTGAAAGCCTCAAATGGCAGATCGATCTTCAAATTTAATCTATTAATCTACAGAGATAAACATACTTTTATTCAACCAATCACCATAATCATCATTTAGGCAGATCTAAGCAGTTGATCCTAAACTATACCACATTTTAGGCAGAGTATTTCAAAAATAATTCAGAGA
>NZ_JAJRBM010000048.1 GCF_028679455.1 Methanospirillum sp.
AAAACAGTTTAAAATATCTCAATCCTACTGATATGTATGAAAGATGGTCTACTGACGGACCGGCAGAAAGAGGTCCTTAGATACCGGAAGTCAGGCCTGACTCAGCAGCAGATTGCGGATATCATCAATACCTCTAAGGCAAATGTGTGTACGATAGAAAAGTCAGCAATGGAGAATATTAAGCGTGCCCGTGAGACGCTTGAATTTTTTCACAGTCTTGATTCACGTCATCTTTGTACGATAGGTAAAGGTCAGGATCTGCTCGAATCAGTCCAACTGGTATTTGACGAAGCAGAGAAAATTGGTATCAAAGTCAAGTATGACACGGTTCAACTCATGAACCGGATACGTGATGAGGTTCCTGAAAAGAATCGTTCCCGATATGTACGGAATCCAATTGAGGTCTACATCAAGGATGATGGCGATCTCTATTTTGATTAAATCTGTATTATCAATACATTTATTACTCTTTTTCTCTCATATGTATGAAGCCTGAATTTGTGGGTATATTTATGTGCCCGCTTATTTGACGGTAATTCCGCAAAAATCCTTGAGATCTGCGGACTGACCAGGATTGCGTTCATCGCAATGGGCTGATATAGTGGGATGTGATTTCGGCAAGGGTGGACGATGCGGCCCGGAACCAGTGAATCTAACTGGTTACGCCTGAATTTCACGCATCTTACGAGAGACCGGTATCTGAACGCATTACATCTGACTGCCCGACTACACGTCAAAGAGTTTGTTCTGGCACCCTGTAATCCGGGGCGCATATGACCATCTGGTACTTTGGCGATGTGGGGAGGGGTTGGTCTGAACGATCGTTCAGCAGAAGAATTGTTACACGCAGCTTCTGCTGTAGGTATACTTCGTGTCTCTGATCCTGCATCGATTATCATCTTCGGTATGTGATATTCCGGACTGATCTGATACAGACAGAAGGACTGATTGAAAAATGCCAAACGTACACAGACCCCGCATGGGTTCCCTGGCATTCAGCCCACGAAAACGGGCAATGAGCCAGGTACCGAAATATCATGCATGGCCCGCATATGAGGGGGAGCCTGCGCTCCAGGGTTTTGCCGGATATAAGGTCGGAATGACCCATGTTGTCATGGTCGATGACCATGTAAAGAGTCCAAATGAAGGCAAGGACATTATGGTCCCGGTCACGGTTGTTGAAGTACCTGATATGAAGGTAGCAGCGATCCGTGTTTACCGGAAAGATACCTACGGTCATCACCCGATGACCGAGATCTGGGCCGAAAACCTTGAGTCTGATCTTGGACGAAGAATAAATCTGCCAAAGAACTATCGCCGCGAAGAGGCTGAAAAGAAGATTCGCGAAGCGATTGAAGCAGGAAAAATTGTCGAGGTTATTGCAATAACCTATACCCGGCCTGCACTTCTCACCGGTGTCCCCAAGAAGGTTCCTGATCTGATGGAGACCCGGATCGGTGGAGGAAGCATTGCAGAACGGTTCGATTTTGGTATCGGCATGCTTGGAAAAGATGTTGATATCCGTGGCATGTTTCAGGTCGGTCAGTACACCGATGTAACTGCAATTACGAAGGGAAAGGGAACACAGGGCCCGGTAAAACGCTGGGGTGTTCACCTCCGAAAACGTAAACACTCCCGCGGTGGCAAGGAACGCCATGTTGGTACACTCGGACCCTGGACTCCGCACCATGTCAGGTGGCAGGTTCCAATGATGGGTCAGATGGGATACCAGCAGCGGACTGAATACAATAAGCGTCTCCTTCGCATCGGTGACGATGGCGCAGACGTAAACCCTGAAGGCGGATTCCTGCACTATGGTGAAGTTCGCAACCGGTATGTACTCATCAAAGGGTCACTTCCCGGTCCATGCAAACGTCTCATCAGAATCAGACATGCAATCCGTCAGGGCGAACACAAGGTCCGTGAACCGGTAGTCGAATACGTGAGTCAGCAGAGCAAACAGGGGTGAACTAGATGAAAGCACAGGTTTTATCATTGTCCGGTTCGGTTGATCATGAGATCGAACTCCCGTCTGTCTTTGCGTCCGAGTACCGCCCGGATCTTATCAAGAAAGCGGTTATTTCGATTCAGAGTCACCGGTACCAGCCCCATGGAGCATATGTCTATGCAGGTATCACGAAGTCAGCCGTCGGCTGGGGTAGTGGTCGTGGTGCATCACATGTTCCACGTCTGAAAAACAGTTCCCGGGCTGCTAAGGTTCCTCAGGCAAAGGGTGGTCGTGAGGCACATCCGCCTGTAGTCCAGAAGATTCTGACCCGTGACATTAATCGCAAAGAGAGACGTAAAGCTCTTGGCTCTGCAATTGCAGCAACTATCAGCGATGATCTGGTCAAATCCCGTGGTCATGTCTTTGAAGGAGCACTTCCGTTTGTTCTGTCTAACGACTTCGAATCCCTTGGAAAGACCAAGGAAGTCATTGCAGCACTGCGGGCTATTGGTGTCTATGGGGACATTCTGAAGGCTGAAGGTTCACGCAAGGTACGTGCAGGTCGCGGAAAGATGCGTGGTCGCCGGTACAAGCAGCGCAAGAGTCTGCTCATCGTCACTGGCAGCGAGCCGCTTCGTGCAGCACGCAACCTCGCAGGAGTGGATGTTTGCCCGGTTGACAGTCTGAATGTTGAACTTCTCGCTCCGGGAACGCAGTCTGCACGACTGACAGTCTGGACCGAGGATGCAATCGTCAGGCTCGGGGGTGAACAATAATGGTTCTGAAGTTCCCGCATGCAACCGAAAAGGCAACCTACGGGGTAGAAAACGAGAGCAAACTCCAGTTTGTCGTTGATCGCAACGCTACAAAACCGGAGATCAAAAAGGCGGTCGAGAAGATGTTCGGCCAGCAGGTCACCTCAGTGAGGACGATGATGACCACCAAGGGTGAAAAGAAAGCCATCATCGGATTTACCAATGAGAAAGCCGCAGAGGAGATCCTCAGCCGTCTCGGCATAATGTAAGGTGGTGTAAGATGGGACATCGAATCACAACACAAAGCCGTGGACACGGGGGATCAACCTACCGTGCACCGTCACACCGGTACAAAGCTGCACTGCGCCACCTTGGGCGCAATGATCAGGCTGTTAATGCGGTCATTATCGATATCGAGCATGATCCAGCCAGACACACACCTATCGCAAAGGTAGAGATCGAGGGAAGCGAGAAGAAATACGTTCTTGTTACAGAAGGACTCGGAGTCGGGGATGTCATGTCCTGGGGTTCAGATGTCTCTTACAAGAATGGAAACACGCTCCCCATGTCTGCCATTCCGACGGGTGCATATATCTGTAATATTGAAGCCAGACCCAACGATGGTGGCAAGTTCGTTCGCGCAGGCGGCGTCCAGGCCATGATCACTGACAAGATGGAAGACCGGGTTGCAGTCCGGATGCCTAGCGGAAAGACCAAGTGGTTCAACGGCCAGTGCCGTGCAACCGTTGGTGTTGTCGCAGGTGGTGGCCGCAGCGAGAAGCCGTTTGTCAAGGCTGGTAAGAAATATCACAAGATGAAGAATACCGCAAGCAACTGGCCACGGGTCAGAGGTGAGGCTATGAACGTCATCGACCATCCGTTCGGTGGTGGAGGACATCAGCATGCCGGTAGACCAAAGACAGTAAGCCGCGGAACATCGCCGGGTCGGAAGGTCGGGCATATAGCTGCACGCCGCACAGGCAGAAGGAGGTAAGCGGATGGCAAAGAAGATAGTGAAGAAGTTGCCACGGCGAAAGGAGGAGTTCACCTATCATGGATTCAACGCCGAGGCTCTCAAGTCTATGACACTGGAGGAACTGCTCCCGGTCATGCCCTCAGGGGCACGCCGGAAAGTCCGCCGTGGCTGGACCATCAGCGAGGAGAAACTTCTTGCTGATCTGCGAAAGGGTGAGAATCGAATCAAGACTCATGTCCGGGATATGATCATTCTCCCCGAGATGATTGGACGGGAAATCGAGATCTACAACGGCAAGGAATTTGTAAAGGTTGAAATTCAGCCTGAAGCAGTTTTCCATTACCTTGGCGAATTTGCCCTGACAAGAAGGAAAGTCGCTCACGGTTCTGCCGGTATCGGAGCAACCCGGTCGAGCAAATTCGTTCCACTGAAGTGATGTGAGATGGGAAGAATTGAATATTCAAATAAGGTGGAAGGGGATAATCTGGCTCGTGGCCGGATAAACGAAGCCCCCATCTCACCCAAACATGCGATTGAGATTGCCCGGTTTGTCAGAGGGAAGACCCTTGCAGCAGCTGAAGCATACCTCAATGATGTGGTGGACCTGAAAAAGGCCATCCCTTTCAAGCAGTTTAACCGAAACGTCGCCCACAAACGTGGTCTTGTTGGTTGGGATGGTGGACGCTATCCTAAAAAGGCAAGCCAGGTGTATCTCCGCCTGTTTAACAGCGTACGGAAGAACGCCGAATACAGCGGACTTGACACCGAGAAACTCCGGATCATTCATATCTCCGCAAACCGTGGTGTCCGCCGCCGTAGTTTTATGCCACGTGCAATGGGTAGGGCAACCCCCAAAGATCGGCAGACTGTCAATATTGAGATGATCGTCTCCGAGCAGGAGGCCTGAACGTATGGCAATTGAGCGTAAGTTTGTAGCAGACGGCGTCCGGAAGGTCCGGGTAGAGAAGCATCTCTCCCGTGAACTCAAACGTGCCGGATATGGTGGTATGGATCTGATTCGTACCCCTCTCGGCACCCAAGTGACAATCTTTGCAGAGAAGCCGGGTATCGTCATCGGAAAAGGTGGAAAGGTTGTCCGGGCTCTGACACAGGATCTTGCCACGGTTTATGGTGTTGAATCACCTCAGATCGAGGTTCAGCAGGTTGATAACCCGAATCTGAATGCACAGATTATGGCAGAGCGGCTTGCCAGTGCGCTTGAGCGCGGCTGGTACTTCCGAAAGGCCGGTTCATCCACAATCCGCAGGATTATGGAATCAGGCGCTCTCGGATGTGAAGTTGTCATATCAGGAAAGCTGACCGGAGCCCGTGGCCGTGTTCAGAAGTTCACTGAAGGATATATCAAACACTCCGGAGATCCGGTTAACACCATCGTCGAGAAGGGATTTGCAGTTGCAATCAAGAAACTCGGTGTTATCGGTGTTCAGTGCAGGATCATTCCGCCCGGTGCACAACTGCCTGATCACTTCAAGGTAACTGCAGTTCTTGAGAAGAAAGTCGCAAGTCTTGCACCCCACCTGAAGAAAATCTCGTCAGATTCCGTTGATGAAGAAGATGTCCCTCTTGAAGAGATGATTGCTGAACCAGATGTTGAGGAGGATCTCTAATGGCGATCTTCCGTGCACGTGATGTCGGCCAGCTCTCGGATATCGAACTGGTAGAACAGGTCGATAAACTCAAGATGGAACTGATCCAGTACCGTGGTAAGGTCAGTGCCGGTGGCGCTCCAGAAAACCCGGGTCAGATCCGCGAGATTCGCCGGACCATAGCCCGGATGAAGACCGAACAGAACCGCAGAACCCAGGCATGAGAACACCACAGAACATCCTGTTCCATGAACTCATCGGACTGGATGTGACTGTGGTTCATGCCTCAAGCCCTTCCCTTGTGGGAATTGCCGGACTCATCATTGATGAGACCAGAAATACGGTCATGATCAAGACCTATTCAGGTCTTAAGATGGTGGGAAAGAAAGGAGTAACCTTTCGTGTCCAGCTCCCTGAAGGGAACGTCGTTGATCTGGATGGCTCAGCACTCCTGATGGCTCCGGAGAAACGGATAACTATGCGAATCAGAAACTAGAGGTTCATAATGGCAAGAAATATCGGATTTAACGTCCCGGCACCGGAAAAAGAGTGTACGGACGTAAACTGCCCGTTCCATGGCACCTTGCCGGTGCGCGGCCAGGTGATCACCGGCAAAGTCGTGAGCGACAAGATGACAGGGTCGGTAGTGATCAGGAGGGACTACCTGCACTTTGTCAAGAAGTACCAGCGGTACGAGAAACGGAGTTCCAAGATTCACGCACACAACCCACCATGCCTGCATGCACGGGTTGGCGATACCGTGAGCATTGCTGAGTGCCGGCCACTCTCAAAGACGAAAACGTTCGTAGTCATTGAGGTGAACCGGTCATGAAGGGGCTTGGGATAAAAGTCCCCCGCTCAGTAAGCACCGGAACCAGACTTGCCTGTGCAGACAATACCGGAGCACGGTTAGTACAGGTCATCTCGGTCTTCGGGTATCATGGAGTAAGACGCAGGCAACCCAAACTCGGGCTTGCTGATATAGCAACAGTCTCAGTCAAGAAGGGAACCCCCGACATGCGACGAAAACTCGTGCGTGCCGTGGTTATCCGACAGAAGAAAGAGATTCGTCGCCCCAACGGACTTCGGCTTAGTTTTGAAGATAACGCGGTCGTAGTCGTTGATGAAAAAAATGAACCACGAGGAACTGAGATCAAGGGTCCGGTTGCTCGTGAGGTCGCGATTCGGTACCCCCGTATTGGATCGATGGCCACGATCATCGTGTGAGTGGTGCGAATGGTAAGGATTGCAAGTAAACAACCAAGAAAACAGCGCAAGGCCCGGTATAATGCCGCGCACCACGAGCGCGGTTCCCTTCTCCACGCTTCGCTCTCTAAAGAGCTGCGTGAGAAGTATAGCCAGAGAAGTGTCCGGGTTATCAAGGGCGATACGGTTAAGATCGTTCGTGGTGACCACTCCGGAACATCAGGCTCTGTGGATTTTGTTATCACCAAGAAATCCCAGATCGTCGTAGATGGCGTGTCTGTAAAGAAAGCAGATGGTACAGAAGTGCCACGACCAATTGATCCCTCCAATGTCATCGTAACCGAATTGAACCTTGAGGACAAGCGGCGCGAGCAGAAACTGGGTGGTGAATAAGATGGGACAACACCTGAAGAGAGTTGTAGCACCAAATTCCTGGGGTATTGCAAGAAAGACGACAAAGTTCGTCATGAAGCCTTCTCCGGGACCGCACAACACCAATGCCCTGCCGATCGCCGTTTGGCTTCGGGATCATATCGGGGTAGCCCGCAACATGAAGGAAGTCAAACAGATCCTTCGTCAACGGGAAATAATAGTGAACGGCCGTGCATGCAGGCATGCAGATATGGGTATTGGTATCTTTGATATCATCTCTATCCCGAAGACCGGCAAGTATTACCGTATCCTTCGTGATGCAAAAGGTCGGCACAAGACCATTCAGATTGACGCAGAAGCTGCACAGTCCAGACTGGTCAAGATCACCAATAAGACGATCATCAAGGGCGGTAAGGTTCAACTGAATCTGCGTGATGGTTCAAACATCATCGCAGACAATACCTACAAATCCGGCGATTCGATTGTTCTCTCTCTGAAAGATGGTGAGATGAACAAGATCATCGATCACTTCCCGTACCAGGCCGGTAATATGGTCATGGTTATTGGTGGAAAACACTCCGGCAACATCGCCCGCATTACTGAACGGGTAATTGTCAATGGCAGTCTTCCGAACCGGGTTATTCTGAAAGATGAAGAGTCCGGAGATGCCTTTGAGACCATCGATGAGTACGTTGTTACCGTTGGTCGTGAGAAATCAGCAGTGGATAACTGGGGGATTGAAGAATGAACCCAAACCGGGCTGTTTCTATCGACAAGGTCGTCGTTCACATGGGTGTCGGAGAAGCTGGTGATCGTCTCGTTAGTGCAGAGAAAATTCTGACTGAGATCACCGGGAACAAACCGGTCCGCGGTGTTGCCAAGCAGACTATTCCTGCATTTGGTCTTCGGAAGGGAATGCCTCTCAGTTGTAAGACCACCCTTCGTGGTCCTTCAGCCGAGCAGTTTCTGGTAACTTCTCTGAAAGTTGTCGGGAACAAACTGACAACCCGTGCGATTGATCAACAGGGAAATTTCTCCTTTGGTGTCGAAGAGCATACCGATTATCCGGGTCAGAGTTATGATCCAAAGATCGGTATCTTCGGTCTTGATGTGACCGTTGTCGTCAGACGTAATGGTGTCAGGATCGCTCGAAGACATATCCAGGCAAAAAAGCTCCCGCTGAAACAGCGGGTTTCCCACGATGACACAGTCAGTTTCCTGAATGAAGCATATAGCGTGGAGGTTCAGTAATGTCTGAGAAGGCTGGAAAAGAGAGAACCAAGGTTTTTGGACGTGGAGCACATGAGTGTAAACTCTGCGGCCGGAAACAGGGACTTGTTCGCAGATACAGTATATACTTCTGCAGACAGTGCTTCCGGGAATGGGCCAGTAAACTGGGCTTTAAGAAACTGAACTGAGGAGGAGAGCAATGGCAAGACTGAATACGGTTGCGGATGCGATGTGCACGCTCAAGAACGCTGCAGATACTGGACGGGCTGAATGCATCGTCCAGCCTGCTAGCGCTCTGATCGGCGAAATGCTCCGCGTTATGAAGGAAGCCGGTTATATCAGGGAGTATACCCTTATTGCAGATGGTCGTGGGGATCAGTTTAAGGTCACCATGTCCGGTCTGATCAACAAATGTGGTGCCATCTCCCCCCGGTTCTCGGTAAAGCTGGCTGATATGGAGAGTTGGGAACAGTTATACCTCCCATCCAAGAGCATTGGCATGCTGATGATCTCTACCTCAAAAGGGGTACTGCCTCATCATGAAGCACGTCAGCTTGGAATCGGTGGCGAACTGCTGGGGTACGTCTATTAAGGGTGGAACAGATGACGGCTCAGAGAACTGTAACCATCCCAGAAGGAGTCACGGTTTCCATCGCTGACTTTGTTCTGAAGGTAAAAGGACCAAAAGGCGAACTTCAGCGGGACATGTGGCACCCGGCCATCAAGATCGTTGTTGAAAATGGCAATGTCGTCTTTACTACCGAATCGCAAAAGAAACAGGTTGTTGCAATGGTCGGGACCCTTGCTTCACATTGTAAGAATATGTGCACCGGAGTAACTTCCGGATATCAGTACAATCTCAAGGTTGTCTACAGCCACTTCCCGATACAACTGAAGATACAGGGAGAAAAACTTGAGATCTTAAACTTCCTTGGTGAGAAATTCCCACGGTCTGCACGGGTCCTTCCGGGGACATCAGTAAAACTCGGAACCGATGAGGTAAGTGTGACTGGTATTGACAAGGAACTGGTAGGTTCTACTGCTTCGAACATCGAGAAGGCAACCCGGATTCGGGATCGTGATCCTCGTGTGTTCCAGGATGGTATCTACATTGTTGCAAGGGGTGAGCAGTAATGGTATCCGAGATCAAACGTCTCCTGCGTGTGAGAAAGGCAAAAGAAGCCCGATTCAAACGCGAGGGTGTTGATAAGAAGGTAACCATCAAGGACTCTTGGCGGAGGCCCCGTGGTCTTCACAGCAAGCAGCGGAAACTTCGCAAGGCAAAGGGTCCACACCCGGATCCAGGGTATGGCAGTCCGCTTGCAGTTCGTGGTATGCATCCGTGTGGCCTTAGGGAAGTCAGGGTCTGCAACCTGAAAGATATTGAAGGAGTTGACGCTGCGACCCAGGCTATCCGTATCGGTGCAACTGTTGGTCTTAAGAAACGTGAGATCATCCAGAACAAGGCAGCAGAAGCTAAAATTCGTGTCCTTAACTGGAAGGATGCAACCAAACCGGTTTCAGCCGGAAAATCAGCATCTAAAACCGTAAAGGCAGATGCAAGTGAGGAGGAAGAATAAATGAGTCAGATTTCTGGTCAGAGACGCCTGGCTGCTGAGGTCCTTAAATGTGGCCTCAACCGCATCTGGTTCGATCCCGAGAAGATCGACGATGTTCAGCGGGCTATCTCTCGTGAAGACATCAGAAACCTGATCACGGAGGGTGCAATTGCAGCCCACCAGAAGGTGGGAAACTCCCGTGGACGGGCACGCGTTATGATGGAAAAGCGGAGTTATGGACACCGCAAAGGCCCAGGACGCCGGAAGGGAGCAATTGGGTCCCGTACCGTCAGCAAGGAACGCTGGGTTTCGCGTATCCGTGCCCAGCGGAAGGTTCTCCGTGAACTGCGTGAATCTGGTGATATTGAACGTTCCGTATACCGCCGGTTCTACCGTCGGTCAGCTGGTGGTCAGTTCAGAACTGTTGCACACCTGAAAGCTCAGATTGAGATTGGGAGGTCACAGTAATGGCAACCGGCCCACGATACTTTGTATCCTTCCGCCGCAGGCGTGAAGGAAGAACTGACTACCATGCACGGCACAAACTGGTCGTATCAATACGCCCGCGTATGGTTGTCAGAAAGACCAACAAGCACATCATCTGTCAAATGGTGACCGCTCACCTCGAAGGTGACCGGACCCACGTTGCAGCAAACTCTGCGGACCTTCGTAAATTTGGATATGAAGGTTCTCTGAGCAACACACCTGCAGCATATCTGACCGGGATGCTCTTTGCAGTCCGTGCACTGAATGCCGGAAAAGATGCCGCTATCCTTGATATCGGTCTTAACCGTGCAAGCCCGGGAGCACGGGTATTTGCCGCACTCAAGGGTGCAGCAGAAGCAGGTCTCGACATTCCGCACTCCGAGGATATTCTTCCCTCTGATGGGCGGTGCAACGGAGAACATATCGCAGCATATGCCCCTGATCGTGCAGGAAGTCTGCCTGCCAATGTGGCAGCAGCCCGTGATGCAATTATGGGGGAGCTGAACTGAGATGGCATACGAGAAGACAGAATGGGTACCCCTGACCGGTCTTGGACGCATGGTCCAGTCCGGTGAGATAAAGAGCATTGATGAAGCGCTCGCCAGTGGGAAACCCATCAAAGAACCTGAGATCGTTGATGCATTTCTTCCCGACCTCGTGGATGAGGTGCTCGACATCAACATGGTACAGCGGATGACCGACTCTGGTCGTCGTGTTAAGTTCAGGGCCGTCGTTGTCGTCGGTAACCGTGACGGATACATCGGATTTGGACAAGGCAAGGACTCCCAGGTCGGCGACGCGATCAAGAAAGCGATCGTGAATGCCAAGACTCATGTGATCAAGGTTCGCCGTGGTTGTGGGTCATGGGAATGCGGATGCAGTCATCCTCACTCAATCCCTATGCTCGTTACCGGTGTAGCAGGTAGTGTCAAGGTAACCCTCAGACCTGCTCCGCAGGGGATCGGTCTTGTTACCGGAGACATCGGTAAGAAAGTACTGGAGCTTGCAGGTATCCATGATGTCTGGGCACAAACCCAGGGTCAGACCAGGACAACCATCAATTACGCCAAAGCGACTTTCAATGCGCTGAGAGCGACTAATTTGGTCCGGTTGGGAGGAAAGGAGTAATGTATGCTGTTGTTCAGGTCCGCGGAACGGCTAAGACCCGCCGTGAGATCAAGGACACCCTGAAGATGCTCCGCCTTCATCACATCAATCACTGTGTCATCATTCCGGACACTCCGGCATATGTCGGGATGATCCGTAAAGTCAAGGACTTTGTGGCATTTGGTGAGATTGA